>DAMABW010000001.1:0-967 GCA_031999925.1 Massilia sp.
TCACTTCCAGTCCCGGCCCTGTGTAGCTGAGCGGCAGCGTCGCGATGGTGCGGTATTCGCAGTCGTTGTTTTCCGCATGAGCGGCGGCGGAAACACAGGCCGCGCCCGAGAGTACAAGGGCGGCGAGGCGGCGGAGAGTGAACGGAGTCATCGATTTATCCTGAAGTGCGCATGTCTGAAGGGGCAAGTCGAAGCGCAAACGCCTCTTGTTTCAATCCTCGTCGTTCTCCGCCACGGTGCAATGCTGCTTGCGCGCCGCCGCCATTGCCTGCACGCCGGCCTCGTCGCCTTGTGCCTCGTAGTGCTCGGACATCAGGCCGACGGCCGTGCAGCGGCGCTTCGCGCCCAGTTCGCGACCTTGCTCCGCCTGCTTCAGCACCGCGTTGGCGTTTGTCTTGCCGAGATAAAAAGCCGCGACCGGCGCCGGCCATTCGCCGTCCTCGCTGCGGGCAAAGGCGGTGGCCAGTTCGCTGCGGCCGAGTTCGGCCTGGCCGCTGCGCACGCGGGCCAGATACAGCCAGAGGGCGGCGTTGCGGCTGGACGGCAGCTTGTCGAGCGCAAGGCGCAGGCGCGGGGCGGCGTCGAGCGCGCGGCCCTCCTTCAACAGCGCGCGGCCGCTGTACAGGTTCGCATGGCCATTGCCGCTGGCCGCCGCCTTTTCCAGCCACTTGAGGGAGGCGGCCAAATCGGGCTTCATGCCGTCGCCGCCTGCGTACATGCTGGCCACCCGCATCTGGGCGTCGCCGTTGCCGGCGTCGGCTTCGTCCTGGATCCAGGACTCGACGAGTTTGCGGCTCTGTTCGAAAGGCTGGCCGCCGACATACGAGAAGTAGATCTTGCGCTGGCTCATTGCGAGCAGCACGCGGTGCGAACGCAGGAAATCGTCGCCCAGCAGGATGTCGACATCGTCTTCCTTGCGGTCCATGACGCCGATATCGGCGTTCCGGATGACTTCTTCGCCGATCTG
>DAMABW010000001.1:977-24297 GCA_031999925.1 Massilia sp.
ACGCCGTGTGCCAGTAGGCGACCTTGTCGTCGCCCACGCCGATGGCGTGACTAGCCCGCGTGACGCCCGGCGCATCCAGCTTCAGGCCGGCGCGCCGGGCCGCGGCCAGCGTGATCGTCGTCGCCGCCGCACCGGTATCGATGATGGCGCGCATTTTTACGCCATTCACGAGGACGGTGAAATTCGGATTCGGCGTCGACTCGGAGCTGGTGTTAAAAGGAATGACGAGGGCGTCCGCATCCCAGTAGGCCAGGTGGGTGTCGCCGCAATCGACTGGCTGGAAGAACTTGAGTTCCTTGGTCGCCAGCGAAATCTCGAGGTCGGTTTGCAGCAGGAAGGGGGCGCCGAGGATCGCGTCGTACGACGGCGGATTGCCGAAGTCCCACAGCACGCGCATGTGGCCGCGTTCGCTGCGCGCGGGGCCGGCCACGAATTCCTTGATCCGGGTCTGGTAGATCGACGAGTAGCCGCCGATGCCCTGGGCGACCCGGCCCAGGTTGCTGAGCTTCATGCCGCGTCTTTCGGTACCGGTGCGCGTCAGGAAGCTGTCGTAGGAGCCGGTATCGACCAGCATGATGGCCGGCGTGCCGTCGATGACGCCGTCGATCGTGACTTGCAAACCGGGTCCCGTGTATTTCAGAGGCAATTTCGCTACCGTTAAGTAGCGGCAGCGCGGCGCCTCGGCGGCGTGGACCAGGGGAAGGCAGGAGGCCAGCACCAGGGCGGCCACGGAACGGAAACACGCGCGAGAGAAAGTTGGCCTCATGCCAAGCATTCTACGTGCGCAATTTACTTTATGGCAATGAAAAAGAAAAAGGCAAGCTGCACCACTTGCGTGGTGTGCTTGCCTTCTGGCGTTGCCTGCGCGCTGTCACTGCTGAGTTAAGGACGCAACTACTTTTCCGGTGTCAGCAACACCAACTGCGGCTCGGCCGCCGCATCGCGTGGCGGTCTCGGCGCGGCCTTGGCACTGTTGGCGCCGCCCGAGGCATTGCCCTGGCCGCGCGGCTGGCGCAGGTAGCGCGCGCTGTGGCGGCGCTCGCCGTGCCCGCCGTTGGCCGGCCAGCTGATGAAGCGCGACAGTTCCTGCAAGGCGCGCTGGTAGACATCGCGCTTGAACTCGATGACCACGTCCAGCGGCACCCAGTAGTCGTGCCAGCGCCAGGCGTCGAACTCGGGATGGTCGGTCAGGCGCAGGTTCACGTCGTTGTCGCGCGCAACCATGCGCAACAGGAACCAGATCTGCTTCTGGCCACGATAATGGCCGCGGATCTCGCGCTTGATGAAGTGATCCGGCACCTCGTAGCGCAGCCAGTCGCGGGTACGGCCCACGATCTTGACATGCTCCTGGCGCAGCCCGATTTCTTCCTCCAGCTCGCGGTACATCGCCTGTTCCGGCGTCTCGCCGTATTTGATACCCCCTTGCGGAAACTGCCATGAGTGCTCGCGCACCCGCTTGCCCCACCACACCTCGTTATTGGCGTTGAGCAGGATGATGCCGACGTTGGGGCGGAACCCTTCACGATCGAGCATAAGTGCACCTCGAAACTTTCTGCCGGCTTCTGGTCCCTTGTGTTTTTACTTACAAATCCCTGCGTCAGCCATGCCTTTCGATCACGAAAACGGCGGCGGCTGCGTGTTCCGGACCCATTTGTACAAAGTTTGGACGCATCAGCCAGCTAATCCTTTAAAATTAGGTCGATTATAACCCTCTCTTTTTAAAAAGAATTCATCGATATGCGTGCCTCACGATTTTTTATTTCAACTCTTAAAGAAGCGCCATCCGATGCCGAGATCGTCAGCCACCAGCTGATGATGCGGGCGGGGATGATCAAGCGTCTCGGCTCGGGCATCTACACCTACATGCCGACCGGCTTGCGCGTCATTCGCAAGGTCGAAGCGATCATTCGCGAAGAGATGAACAAGTCGGGCGCGCTCGAACTCCTGATGCCGGTCGTGCAGCCGGCCGAACTGTGGCAAGAGACGGGCCGCTGGGACAAGATGGGTCCGGAACTGATGCGCGTCAAGGACCGCCACGGCCGCGACTACGCCATCCAGCCGACCTCGGAAGAAGTCGTTACCGACGTCGTGCGCAGCGAAATCAAGTCCTACCGCCAGCTGCCGTTGAACTTCTACCACATCCAGACCAAGTTCCGCGACGAACGCCGTCCGCGCTTCGGCCTGATGCGCGGCCGCGAGTTCACGATGAAGGATGCGTATTCCTTCGACCGCGACCTGGAAGGCATGCAGAAGTCCTACCAGATCATGTTCGATGCCTACGTGCGCATCTTCAACCGCTTCGGCCTGAAATTCCGCGCGGTGGCCGCCGACAACGGCGCCATCGGCGGCACCGGCTCGCACGAATTCCACGTGATCGCCTCGACCGGCGAAGACGCGCTGGTCTACTGCCCGACCTCGGATTACGCGGCCAACATGGAAGCGGCCGAGGCGCTGGCCATCGGCGAGCGCGGCGCGGCCACGCAAGCCATGACCAAGGTGCCGACCCCGGGTAGAACGAAGTGCGAGATGGTGGCCGAGCAGCTGGGCCTGCCGCTGTCGCAAACGGTGAAAACCATTGCGCTGACCGTTGAAACCGAAGAAGAGGGCAAGGTCAGCAAGCAATACTTCATGCTGCTGCTGCGCGGCGACCATGAGCTGAACGAAGTCAAGGTCAACAAGGTTCCAGGCCTGGGCGCCTACCGCTTCTCGACCGAAGCCGAAATCCAGGAAGTGTATGGCACCGTACCGGGCTACCTCGGCCCTGTCTCGCCGAAGCAGCCTGTCACCATCGTTGCCGACCGCACCGTTGCCAACATGGCCGACTTCGTTTGCGGCGCGAACGAAGTCGACGCCCACCTGAGCGGCGTGAACTGGGGCCGCGACCTGCCGGAGCCGGTCGTTGCCGACCTGCGCAACGTGGTCGAAGGCGACGCTTCGCCGGACGGCAAGGGCGTTCTCGCCATCGAGCGCGGCATCGAAGTCGGCCACGTGTTCCAGCTCGGCACCGCCTACTCGCAGGCGATGCAGGCAACCTACCTGGACGAAGCCGGCAAGCCGGCGCCGCTGCAGATGGGCTGCTACGGCATCGGCGTGACCCGCATCCTGGGCGCGGCGATCGAGCAGAACTTCGACGACAAGGGCATCGTCTGGCCGGACGCGCTGGCGCCGTTCCAGATCGTGCTGTGCCCGATGGGCCTGGACCGCAGCGAGATGGTCAAGGAGCAGACCGAGAAGCTGTACACCGAACTGCTGGAAGCAGGCGTGGACGTGATCGTCGACGACCGCGGCCTGCGTCCGGGCGCGATGTTCGCCGACTGGGAACTGATCGGCGTGCCGCACCGCGTGGTGATCGGCGAGCGCGGCCTGAAGGAAGGCAAGCTGGAATACCAGGGCCGCCGCGATACCGAAGCAACGGCCGTTCCGGTCGAAGAAATGGTCGGTTTCATCAAGGCCAAATTCGCGCAGTGATGCGGATGGCGGGACAGGGCGGGGCGCGCACGTTTTTAGGTAGCGCGCTGCTCGTGGCGGCGCTTGCCTCCACGAGTGCGCACGCGGGCAACCAGAAGGAAGAGGCGCTCGCCGATTCCGTGCGCCTGGCGCTGTCGAACGCCATCAACGATGCGCGTCCGCCCAAGCCTGTCTTCCGCGACGAGGCGGGGCGGCTGCGTTACCAGCAGTGGTTCAACGAGATGTCGGGGCGGCTGAAAAAACGCATCCCTGACGAATTTTCGCGCACAGAATTCCTGGAGGCGGCCTGGTACGAAGCCACCCGCGCCGGGCTCGATCCGGGGCTGGTGCTGGGGCTGATCCAGGTGGAGTCGGCCTACCGCAAGTACGCGGTGTCGATCGCCGGCGCGCGCGGCTACATGCAGGTGATGCCGTTCTGGACCAAGGTGATCGGCGACAGCGACCGGCGCAAGCTGTTCCACATGCAGACCAATTTGCGCTACGGCTGCTCGATCTTGCGCATGTACATCGACATGGAGCGCGGCAATCTGTACCTCGCACTCGGCCGCTACAACGGCAGCCGGGGCAAGCCGCAGTATCCGAATGCGGTGCTGTCGGCGTGGAAGAAGTGGGAGTTCACGCCGGCGGCAGTGGCGTCGCGCTAGTCTCGCTTTATCGAAACCTCGACCGTAGGGTGGGCACCCCGTGCCCACGCGGTTACGTGCGCATCCGTTCACCACTGGCCGTGAAGTGTCGCCCGCAAAGCGGCCGATAGTTAGGACATCAAAACACACGCGTTTCAAACGTCCGCGATTTCATCAAGCGTCAGCGAGCGATGATTTGCCGCAGCGGGCCAACAGCACACGCACGTAACCGCGTGGGCACAGCGTGCCCACCGTACGGGTAGGGCCGCTGGCTACATATCAATCACACCATATAAACAGTTACCGGTGTAGACTGCCCGCTTTCCACCCCAGGATCCACCATGCGATTGACCACTCTCGCCGGCGCAAGCCTGTTGCTGCTGGCCGGCTGCGCGTCCACCGTCCCGTCGCCCACCGTCGCCACGCACAGCCCATCAAGCGCCGACACCCGCGCCAAGAACATCATCTTCTTCCTCGGCGACGGCATGGGCATCAACACCCTCACCGCCGCGCGCATCTATGCGGTCGGCGAAGACGGCGAGCTGACCATCGACACGCTGCCCGAATCCGCCTTCGTGAAAACCTTCTCGAACGACGCCCAGGTCACCGACAGCGCCGCCTCGATGTCGGCCTACATGACCGGCGTGAAGCAGAACAACGGCGTGATCTCGATGTCCTCGGACACCCGCTCGATCTCCCCGGCAGCAGACGCCAACGGCAACAAGCAGGTCAGCCGCTGTGAGAATGGCCGCCCGATGCCGACCCTGGCCGAACTGGCCAAGGCGCGCGGCATGGCGGCCGGCGTGGTCACCACCACCAGCGTCACCGATGCGACGCCCGCCGCCACCTACGCCCACGCCTGCCACCGCAAGATCGAATCCGACATCGCCGCCGCGCTGGTTCCGGGCGGCGCCGGCTATAACGCCGCGCTGGGTGCCAATGGCCTGGACCTGGTGTTCGGCGGCGGCGCCCAATTCTTCGCGCCGGTGGCGCAGGGCGGCAAGCGCGCCGACGGCCGCAACCTGGTCGCGGAGCTGCAAGCCAGGGGCTGGCGCTACGCCGCCGACACCGCGCAACTGCAGGCCCTGGCGCCGAACGGGCAGCCTGCGATCGGCCTGTTCGCCCAGAACCACTTCACCTACGAAGCCGCACGCGACGCCGCCAAGCAACCGGCCCTGGCCGACATGACGGCGAAAGCCATCGACATCCTGTCGCGCAACCCGAACGGCTTCTTCCTGATGGTGGAAGGCGGCTTGATCGACCACGCGCTGCACGCCACCCTGGCCAAGCGCGCGCTGCAGGAAACCGTGAGCTACAACGCGGCCCTGAAGACCGCCATCGACAAGATGAACGCCATCGACCCGGGCCTGAAGCACACCCTGATCGTCGCCACCGCCGACCACGACCACACGCTGCTGATCAACGGCTATTCGCCACGCACCGGCAAGACCACGCCCACCAATCCTGGCGTGCTGGGCCTGGTGCGCAGCCTGCCGGACAACAAGGTCCGCCTCGACAAGGACGGCGCGCCGTTCACGATCCTGGGCTTCGGCACCGGCGAGCATCGCATCCAGGGCAGCCGCAAGGACGTCAAGCTGACCGACGAGATCGCGGCCTCCGACGACTACCACCAGGAAGCCGTGGTGCGCACCCGCTTTGGAGCCGAGACCCACGGCGGCGCCGACGTCTACCTGGGCGCCATCGGCGCGAATGCGGAACTGTTCCGCGGGACCATCGACAACACCCGCGTCTTCAACCTGATCAAGACGGCGGGGGACCTGTGAGCGCCATGAAAAAGCAGACCATGCATACCACCCGACTCGCCGCGCTGCTGCTGGCAGCGTTCTGCACGCTGCCGGCGCAGGCACAGACGCCCGCCAAGCCGCAAGCCAGGAACATCATCTTCTTCCTCGGCGACGGCATGGGCCCGACCACGATCACCGCCGCGCGCATCTTCAAATACGGCGAAGACGGCCTGCTGAACTTCGAGCGCCTGGACCGCACTGCGCGCATCAAGACCTATTCGGCCGACGCCCAGGTCACCGACAGCGCACCCTCGATGGGCGCCTACATGACCGGCGTGAAGATCAACAACGACGTGATCTCGATGAAGGACGCCAAGCCGGTTGCACCCGCCAAGGATGCCAACGGCAACGCGAGCATCGACCGCTGCGGCGCCGGCAACGGCACGGCGCCGATGACGATCCTGGAACTGGCCAAGGCCAATGGCAAGGCCGTCGGCGCGGTGACCACCACCGAGCTGACCCACGCCACCCCGGCCTCGACCTTCTCGCACGTGTGCGACCGCGACATGGGCTACACCATCGCCCAGCAGATCGTGCCGGGCGGGCCTGGGTACAACGAACGCCTGAAGGACGGCGTCGACGTGTTGATGGGAGGCGGGCGCATGCACTTCACGCCGTTCGACAAGGCGCGCAATCCGAAGGGCCGCGGCGACGGACGCGATTTGATGGCGGAATTCGCGGCGCGCGGCTATTTCGTGGCCAACACCCGCGCCGACATGCAGTCGGCGCTTCCGAACCGCAAGTTCGTCGGCATCTATGCCGACAGCCATCTCGACTACGCGTCGAAACGCCGCCCGGAGCAGCCGACGCTGGCCGAGATGACGGCCAAGTCGATCGAGCTGCTGTCAAAAAATCCGAAGGGCTTCTTCCTGATGGTCGAAGGCGGCAAGATCGACCACGCGCTGCACGACACGAATGCGCGCAACGCCATGACGGAAACGGTTGCCTTCGACGAGGCGATCCAGACGGCGGTGGAGCGCATGCGGGCGCTCGATCCGGGGCTGGAGAACACGCTGATTGTGGTGACGGCCGACCATGACCACACGATGGTGTTGAACGGCTATCCGAAGCGCGGCAACCCGGTGCTGGACATCGTGCGCGGGTATGCGAACGGCGAGCCGACGAAGGATGCCGACGGCAAGACGTTCACCACGCTGGTGTTCGGGAATGGGCCGAACCGCCCGGAGGTGCGTGCGGACGTCAGCAGCGCGCAGGCACTGGCCGAGGATTATCACCAGGAGACCGGGATCCGCTGGTCGAGCGAATCGCATGGCGGCGGGGACGTGAAGCTGTATGCGGCGGGGGCGGGATCGGCGCCGTTCAAGGGCACGATCGAGAACACGCGTGTGTTCGATTTGATGAAGGCGGCGTTCGGGTTGTAAAGCATGGCCGGCGGCGTATCCGTGATTGGCAGCGCGGACCGTATGGTGGGCACTCTGTGCCCACGCGGATGCCTGCATGGCGCCGGCGCATGAACGCGGCGACGGTATTCGCCCCGGTGACGCGCCTGTGCGCGGAACAGCCGAGGCGTTTGCCAGATCCTGCCGGCGTTCGTGATGATCATTTGGACGCGCCGCCACAACGCATCCGGAACGGCCAAAACGTCGCCGCAGCGATGCATGCATCCGCGTGGGCACGTTCGGTTTTGAGGCCCCCCGGCCTCAAAACCCCCACCGTACGGGAAACGCTGCAGGCAATTCGCCACCGCGACAAATCGATCTTCCAAAAACAAAAAGCCCCGATCACACGACCGGGGCTTTTCAACGTTCAGGCTAATGGGGCAGCCGGCGTTTATTATTTCAGGTGATTCGAGATCAGCTTGGTCATCTCGAACATCGAGACTTGTTCCTTGCCACCGAAGACGGCTTTCAGCTTGTCGTCGGCATTGATCATCTGGCGGTTGTCTGCAGCTTGCAGGTCCGCTTTCTTGATGTATTCCCAGACTTTCTTGGTCACTTCCGTGCGTGGCAGCGGCTTGTTGCCGACCACTGCAGCCAGCTCGGCCGACGGCGTCAGCTCTTTCATGAAAGCGGCGTTCGGCTTGCGTGCCGCAGCCGGTTTCTTCGCTGCTGCGGCCTTCGGTGCTGCTTCCTTTGCCGGAGCGGCGGCCTTCTTCGCCGCAGGCTTGGCTGCCGGCTTGGCGGCTGCCTTCTTTGCGGGCGCTGCTGGGGATTTCTTGGCTGTTGCCATCTTCGAGCCTCCTAAACGAGCATATGTAAAAGTTGCGCAATATCGCACGGCTTATATTGGTGGCGTTTTAGTGTTCCTGCAAGTCTTTTTCTTCATTTTTTCACTCTATGCGGCCCAAAAATAGGGGTTTGCGCGTCAAGCGTGACCGCAGAGTGAAAATCCACGCGAAATTCGACGTAAAAACGCCGCGCGGGGCACAGGCCCGGCGCGGCGTTTCATGGGTACAAAAAGGCTGGAAGGCTTAGCGCATGCCAGGCATCATGCCCTTCATCCCACGCATCATCTTCATCAGGCCGCCGCCCTTGAGCTTCTTCATCATGGTCTGCATCTGGTCGTACTGCGTCAGCATGCGGTTGACTTCCTGCACCTGCACGCCGGCGCCGGCGGCGATGCGGCGCTTGCGATTCGCCTTGATCAGCTCCGGCTTGGCGCGCTCCTGTGGCGTCATCGAGTCGATGATGCCGACCATGCGCCGCACCTGCTTCTCGGCCTGGTCCATGTTGGCGCCGGCCGCCGCCTGCTGGAACTGCGCCGGCAATTTATCCAGCAGACCCGACATGCCGCCCATCTTCTTCATCTGGGTCAGTTGGGCCTTGAAGTCGTTCATGTCGAAGCGGCCGCCCGCCTTGATCTTGTTGGCCATGTCGGCCGCGGCCTTTTCGTCGACGCCCTTGCGCGCTTCTTCCACCAGCGCCAGGATGTCGCCCATGCCCAGCACGCGGCTGGCCATGCGGGTCGGGTCGAAGGCTTCCAGGCCGTCCAGTTTTTCCGACACGCCGGCGAACTTGATCGGCTTGCCGGTCACATGACGCACGGAGAGTGCCGCGCCGCCGCGCGAATCGCCATCGAGCTTGGTCAGCACGATGCCGGTCAGGGGCAGGGCGTCGTTGAAGGCCTTGGCCGTGTTGATCGCGTCCTGGCCCAGCATGGCGTCGACCACGAACAGGGTCTCGATCGGCTTCACGGCGCCGTGGACGGCGGCGATTTCCTGCATCATCGCTTCGTCGATACCGAGACGGCCGGCGGTGTCGATGATCAGGACGTCGTGGTAGTGCTTCCTGGCCCAGTCCAGCGCGGCCAGGGCGATGTCGACCGGCTTGTCGGTGGAGGTGGACGGGAAGAAGTCGGCGCCGACCTGCTTGGTCACCGACTCCAGCTGCGCGATTGCGGCAGGGCGGTAGACGTCGGCGGAAACGGTCAGGACCTTTTTCTTCTTCTGTTCCTTCAGGTACTTGGCGAGCTTGCCGGTGGTGGTCGTCTTACCGACACCCTGCAGGCCGGCCATCAGGATGATCGCCGGCGGCTGCTGCGCGAACGACAGCTGGGTCGCTTCGGGGCCGAGGTCGGCGCCCATCAGGGCGGCCAACTCGCGCTGCACCACGCCGACTAGGGCCTGGCCCGGGCTGAGGGAAGCGATGACTTCTTCGCCCAGCGCTTTTTCCTTCACTTTGGCGATGAATTCGCGCACCGCCGGCAGCGCCACGTCGGCCTCGAGCAGCGCCAGGCGCACTTCGCGCAGCATCTCGGCGGTGTTCGCTTCGGTCAGACGCGCCTCGCCGCGCATCGTCTTGACGACCTTGGCTAGGCGTTGGGTAAGGTTATCTAGCATGTTCTACCTGACTATATATATAAGACGGCATTCGGAAAGCGGTCATTTTACCTTGCGCAAGACCTGCTTGCCCGTCCACCGGCGCTTGAATACGCCTTTTTTCCGTGCACGTCCTAGGTATTGTCAAAACTATGCATTGCCACGTTTGACACATCTTGCATTCCCATATAGCCTTTTCCCGCCGGCATCATATATGCACGGCAGCGTCACGGCACCACCGCAGCAGCCCCCACCGATTTTGACGAAGCGCATAACGGAGACATGGCATGACTAAAGTGTTCGGCAAGACCCTGATCGCAATGACCCTGCTGGCAGCCGCCGGCGCCCAGGCCCAGGAAACTGTGCGTCTCGGGAACCTCAAGTTCGCGCACTACGGCGCCGTCTCGTACATCAAGGAAATCGCGCCCAAGTGCGGCATCAAGGTCGAAGAGAAGATCTTCCCGAAAGGCCTGGACGTCATGCAGGCGATCATCGCCGGCGAACTCGATGTCGGCACCACGGCATCGGAAGCGGCGATCTCCGGCCGCGCCGGCGGCGCCCCGATCTATGTGGTGGCCGGCTTCGCCAAGGGCGGCGCGCGCCTCGTCGCCCGTCCCGACCTGAAGATCACCAGCGTACCGCAGCTGAAGGGCAAACGCGTCGGTGTGACCCGCGGCGGCATCCAGGAAGTGCTGCTGATGGCGGAACTGGCCAAGCACAACATGAAGGCCGACCCGGCGCCGGGCAAGGACGTGCAACTGGTCTTCCTGCCGTATGCGGATTTGAACCAGGCCCTGCTCGGCAAGCAGATTGACGCCATGATGCAATCCGAGCCGCAATCGTCGCAGGCCATCAACAAGGGCTTCGGCGCCGAAGTCCTGAAGCCTTACGACACGCCGATCGGGGAACCGATCCGCACCATGGTCATGACCGAGAAGTTTTATAAGGAGCGGCGTCCGGTGGCGGAGAAATTCATGCGCTGCTTCGTGCAGGCGACCAAGACCTTCATCGACAACAAGGCCGTCGCCGAGAAGTACGTGCGCGAAGTCGTGTTCAAGAACCAGATCACGACCGACGACTTCAACGACGCAATCGGCAACTCCGAGTACTCCTACGACATCACGCCGGAGCACATCCAGATCACCACCGACACCATGGTCAAGACCGGCGTCGGGCGCATGGCCAAGCCGCCGGTGGCGACCGACTGGGTCAAGACCGACCTGCTGGACGCGGCCAAGAAAAGCCTGAACATCAAGTAATCGCGGTAGCCAGACCTCGGGGGCGGTATGAAAAAGCAGCGTGATTGGCGCGAGATCGGCGTCGGCATGGTGGTGCCGGTGCTGGCGATCGGCATCTGGCAGTGGGTGGCGAGCATGGGCTGGGTCAATCCCCAGGTGTTGCCCTCGCCGCTGGCGGTGTGGGAGCGCTGGGTGGCCTACCTGCTGCCGCTGACGCCCTACGAAAGCTATACCGAGGGCGGTTGGTGGCATTGGGCGTTTTCGGGAGAGCTGATCGTCGACACCCTCACCAGCCTGTACCGGGTGGTGGTCGGCTTCCTGATCGGCGGCGGCCTGGCCTTGCCGCTCGGCCTGGCCATGGGGGCGAGCAATACCGTGTATGCCTGGATGAACCCGCTGGTGCAGATCCTGCGGCCGATCCCGCCGATCGCCTACATTCCGCTGGCGATCCTCTGGTTCGGTCTTGGCAATCCGCCGGCCGTGTTCCTGATCGCGCTGGGCGCCTTTTTCCCGGTGCTGATGAATACCATCGCCGGCGTGCGCCACGTGGACGGCATCTACCTGCGCGCGGCGCGCAACCTGGGCGCCGGCGGCGTCACCATGTTCCTGCGCGTGATCCTGCCGGCGGCCGTGCCCTACATCCTGTCGGGTGTGCGGATCGGTATCGGCACCGCCTTCATCGTCGTCATCGTGTCCGAGATGATCGCGGTGAACAACGGCCTGGGTTACCGCATCCTGGAAGCGCGCGAGTACTTCTGGTCCGACAAGATCATCGCCGGGATGATCACGATCGGGATGCTGGGCCTGGCCATCGACATCGGCATGAACCGCCTGAACAACTATCTGCTGCGCTGGCACCGCGGCCTGGAGCACTGACATGGACGCGCATATCGCAGTAAATGGGGTGAGCAAGGTGTTCGCCGGCGACGAGCGCCAGGTGGTGGCGCTGCAGGACATCAATCTGACCATCCCGCGCGGGCAGTTCACCTGCCTGCTCGGGCCTTCGGGCTGCGGCAAGTCGACCCTGCTGAATGCGGTGGCCGGGTTCTCGCCGCCGACCAGCGGTTTTATCCTGGTCGATGGGCAGCCGGTGGCGGCGCCGGGGCCGGACCGCGGCATGGTGTTCCAGGAGTACGCGCTGTTCCCGTGGATGACGGTCGAGCAAAACGTCGGCTTCGGGCTGGACATCAAACGCACGCCCAAGGCGCAGATCCGGCGCACGGTGGACGAATTGCTGCGCATGCTGTCGCTGACCGACTTCCGCCAGCGCTATCCGAAGGACTTGTCGGGCGGGATGCGCCAGCGGGTGGCGATCGCGCGCGTGCTGGCCCTGGATTCGCCGATCCTGCTGATGGACGAGCCGTTTGGCGCTTTGGATGCGCTCACGCGGCGCAATTTGCAGGACGAACTGCTGCGCATCTGGTCCGAGCTGAAGAAGACGATCCTGTTCGTGACCCACAGTATCGAGGAGGCGATCTACCTGGCCGACCGGATCGTGGTGATGACCTACCGGCCGGGGACGGTGAAGCGCGACATCATGGTCGATTTGCCGAGGATGCGCGATCCGGCGGCGCCCGAGTTCAATGCGCTCAAGCGCGAACTGGGGCAGTTGGTGATGGAAGAGCAGCAGCGGCATCATAGTGACGAACTCAGGATGGCGGCCGTCGACTGATTGATGCGGATATTTGTACCCTCGGCCGTCGAATTCGTAGGGTGGGCATTCCGTGCCCACCCTACGGTCGATAGTGGTGGCGTAGCGGCGCCGGCGATGAATCGCGCATCGCGGCGCCGGATCAGCCGTATCAAACAGCAGGGCAGCCCCGCCACCGCCATTTGCCGATGGTGTAGACTGCCGGTATGCAGAACACCCTCTTCTTTGCCGCGGCCTTTCTGTACGCGGCCTGCGCCCTGCTGCCGTCGCGGCGGGGCGCTGTCATCTCCGGCGTCACCGCGCTGGCGTGGCTGATCCATGGCGGCGCGCTATGGAGCGCGGCCTTTGCGCCCGGCTCGCTACGCATCGGCTTTGCCATCATGCTCTCGTCCGCCCTGTGGGTCTCGGTGGCCGCCTACTGGTTTGAAAACCGCAATTTCGCATTGGATGGGCTGCGGCGCCTGGTGATGCCCTGCGCCTTCGGCGCGGCCCTGCTGCCGGTGCTGTTCCCGGGCGCGGTCATGGCCATCGAGAACCGGTCCAGCGCCTTCGGCTGGCACGTGGCCGTGGCCGTGCTGGCCTACAGCACGCTGACGATCGCCGCCTTCCACGCGGTGCTGATGGCGCTGCAGGAAACCCGCCTGCACGCGCGCACCGCGCCCACCAGCAGCGGCTGGTTCGGCGGCACGCTCGACCAGTTGCCGGCCCTGCTCACCATGGAAAAACTGCTGTTCCGCCTGATCGGCATCGGCTTCGTCCTGCTCAGCCTCACCGTGCTGTCGGGCGTGGTGTTCTCCGAGCAGCTGTTCGGCCAGGCGATGCGCTGGGACCACAAGAACGTGTTCGCGATGCTGTCCTGGATATTGTTCGCGGCCCTGTTGGCCGGACGCCACTGGCGCGGCTGGCGCGGCAAGACGGCGCTGCGCTTCACCCTGGCCGGATTCGCCACGCTGGCGCTGGCCTATGTCGGCAGCCGCTTCGTGCTCGAAGTCGTCCTGCACCGGGGGATCGCATGAGCCGCCTCCTTTTCTGGATCATCCTGATCGTCGTGATCGGCTTCGCGGTGCGTGCCAAGCTGCGCGCCGCCATCCGCAAGAGCCAGTTGCAGCAGCAGGAGGGGTGGCGCCAGCAGCAGTATCAGCAGCAGGGACGCCAGGCCGAGCCGGCGTCCATCGAAAACATGACCAGCTGCGCCCACTGCGGCCTGCATTTCCCGGCCTCCGAGGCGGTGCGCGCCGACGGCCTGGACTACTGCAGCCCGGCCCACGTGCGCCTGCCGCCGCGGTAAGCCCTTGAAGATTCGCTGGCCGACGCTGTCCACGCAGTCGCGCACGACCTTCTGGCGCTCGCTGCAGGCGCTGAACGTCACGCGCATCGTCATCGGCATCGTGCTGCTGCTGTACATGGCCTTCGACGTGCGCGACGGCCGCGCCGCGACCGACCCGGCCTACGCGCGCACCTGCTTCTTCTACCTCGGTGCGGCGTTGCTGTTCGGCCTCGTCACCACGGTCTGGAAGCGCCGCTTCCCGCTGCAGCTGGCGCTCCAGATCGCGGTCGACCTGTTCGCCATCTCGCTGCTGTACCAGGCCGCCGGCGGCGTGCGCAGCGGCCTCGGCATCCTGTACCTGTTCCCGCTGGCCGGTGCCGCGATCCTGGCGCCGCTGGTGCTGGCGCTGTTCTCGGCCTCGGTGGCCTCGATCATCGTCCTGCTGCAAGCGTCCTGGCAGCTGTTCACGCGCGACGGCGAACCGCCGCTGATGCAGGCCGGGATGTACGGCATCGCCTTCTTCGCCGTGGTCCTGCTGGTGAACCGGCTGGCGGCGCGCCTGATCGGCCAGGAAGAACTGGCGGCCCAGCGCGGCATCGACCTCGAAGTGCAGCAGTCGATCAACGAGATCGTGATCGCCGACGTCAACGACGGCGTGCTGGTGCTGGGCGCCAATGGCGTCATCCACACCGCCAATCCCGCGGCGCGACGCATGCTGGGGGTGGATGCGCCCGGCGGCCTGCGCCTGGACGCCGTGCACGGGCTGGAACCGGTGGCCGGCGCCTTTGCGCGCTGGGTCGGTGGCGCTGCGGTACCCACCTTGGCGCCGGCCCTGGCCGCGGTCGAGCCGGTGCAGGGCGAGGCCGGGCCGGACGAAGCCTGGGTCATCCTCAAGCCTTTCCAGGAGCCGGGCGCGCCGGACGCCAACGGCAGCGCACGGCGCGACCAGCCGGCGCACCTGAAGCTGCGCTTTGCGCGGGTGGAGGCGGCCGGCGGCAAGCCGGGACGCAGCGTGGTCTTCATGCAGGACGTCAGCGCCATCGAGAACCAGGCGCAGCAACTGAAACTGGCCTCGATGGGGCGCCTCACCGCCAGCATCGCGCACGAGGTGCGCAATCCCTTGTCGGCCATCGGCCACGCCACCGCGCTGCTGGCCGAAGACCTGCACGGCAAGGCCGAAGTGCGGCTGTTGAAGATCATCGGCGACAACGTGGCGCGCGTGAACCGCATGGTCGAGGACATCCTGCAGCTCTCGCGCAAGGCCCAGCCCTACGCCGAACCGCTGGTGCTGGCCGCTTTCCTGGCCGAGCTGAAGGCCGAGTTCATCGAAACCCAGGACCTGCCCGAGGAGATGCTGTGGCTGGGCGGCGCCGGCGCCATCGAGGTGCGCTTCGACGCCCTGCACCTGCGCGAAGTACTGGTGAATTTGCTCGGCAACGCGATCCGCTATGCCAGCCGGGCGCCGGCCAGCATCCGCATCTGGCCCGAACTCGACGCCTTCGGCACGCTCGAACTGCATGTGCAGGACGACGGCCCCGGCATCACGCCGGACGTGCGCGCCCACCTGTTCGAGCCCTTCTATACTACGTCGAGCAAGGGCACGGGCCTGGGCCTGTACCTGGCACGCGAGCTGTGCCTGAACAACGGCGCCAAGCTCGATTACGAATACCGTTTCGATCCGGCCGCGCCCGGCGCGCGCAAGGCCAGCGGCCGCTTTGTGATTACCTTCGCCCAGCCGGCGACTTCCGGCACGGGCGCAGCATGAGGATTTGTCCATGAGTTCCCCCCGCATCCTGGTGGTCGACGACGAAGCCGACCTGCGCGACCTGCTCGAGATCACCCTGCTCAAGATGGGGCTGGACGTCGACTGCGCCGCCACCCTGCGCGAAGCGCGGCGGCAGGTAGCGGACAACGCCTACAATCTGGTGCTGACCGACATGCGCCTGCCCGACGGGCTGGGGCTGGAACTGGTGCGCGAAGTCTCCAGCACCTCGAAGACGCCGATCGCCGTGATCACCGCTTTCGGCAGTGCCGACAACGCCGTGGTGGCGCTCAAGGCGGGCGCCTTCGATTACGTCTCCAAACCGGTGGTGCTCGACGAGCTGCGCGTGATGGTGCGCTCGGCCCTGAAACTGTCGGAGGCGCCAGGCAGCGCGTCGGCAGGGGAGGGCGGTCATTCTCGCCTGATCGGCCAGTCGCAGGCGATGCAGGCCTTGCGCGCCCAGATCGGCCGCCTGGCGCGCTCGATGGCGCCGATCGCCATCAACGGCGAGTCCGGCGCCGGCAAGGAACTAGCCGCGCGCGAAATCCACGCCCAGAGTTCGCGTGCCGCCAAACCCTTCGTGGCGGTGAACTGCGGCGCGATTCCGGAAAACCTGATGGAAGCCGAGTTCTTCGGCTACCGCAAGGGCGCCTTTACCGGCGCCGGCGAAGAGCGCGACGGCTTCTTCCAGGCGGCCAACGGCGGCACCCTGATGCTGGACGAGGTGGCGGACTTGCCGCTGGCGATGCAGGTGAAACTGCTGCGCGCGATCCAGGAGCGGCGCGTGCGCAAGATCGGCGCCACCGCCGAGGAACCGGTCGACGTGCGCATCATCAGCGCCACCCACAAGGACCTGGCGCGCTGCGTCGAGACCGGCAGCTTCCGGCAAGACTTGTTCTACCGGCTGAACGTGATCGAGCTGTCCTTGCCGGCGCTGCGCGAACGGCTCGACGACTTGCCGGTGCTAACCAACGCGATCCTGGCGCGCCTGGCCGGGCCGGGCGGCGCCTCGCTGGGGCCGGGCGTGCTCGATGCCTTGCGTGCCTATTCCTTCCCGGGGAATGTGCGCGAACTCGAGAACGTGCTGGAGCGCGCGCTGGCGTTTGCCAACGACGGCGTGATCCAGGTAGAAGATTTGTCGCTGAAGGCAGCGCGCCCGAGCGAAGGAGGGCGCGTGCAGGCATCCGAAACGGCAGTGCCTGCCGCGCCGGCGCCGGCGCTGCCGGTGACGTCCGAAGCGCCGCCGCAGCCGGCCGCGGCGCCCGTCCCGCCGCCCGGAACGCCAGCCGCGCTCGGCCCGGATAGTTTGCCGAGCAACCTGCCGGCCTACCTGGAGGGGGTGGAACGCGATATCATCCAGCGCGCACTCCAGCAAACCCAATTCAACCGCACCAGGACCGCCAGCCTGCTCGGGATCAGCGTGCGCCAGTTGCGCTACCAGATGCAGAAACTGGATATCCAGGCACCGGAGAACTGACATGCCGAAACTTCTACGCTACGCCGCCCTGGCGATCGCCCTGATCGCCGCGCTGATGTGGCTGCGGCACGAGGCCAAGGTCGACAGCTGCCTGGATGCGGGCGGGCGCTGGGACAATGGCTTGGGCGAATGCATCCAGCCCTATACGCCGGGGACGCCGGTGTAGCGTACACCGCGGGCGGTTGCCGGGTAGGGTGGGCGCCCCGTGCCCACGCGTAAAGCGTGTGCGGTGTTGGCTTCTTTTCCGGCTCGCCAAATCACGTTAACAATGGTCGAAGTTCACGTGTGGGCACGGGGCGCCCACCCTACCATTTCTCGCGGCCTGGCTTACCCCGCAGTCCGCCGTTATCAAATTGTGTTGTCTTTTCGCCAGTGCAAAACGGTGCGTTGTGCACCGTTGTTGAGCAATGATTATTGCGGTTGTACAAGCTTTAGGCAGCGTGTTAGCGCTCGCTAACCCGAGAGAGCCGATCTTTTGCCTCAGACCCGATTGTCAAGAGGCGCGCACCCAAAAAACGCGAGAAATTGAGAATTTATTCACTTGCACGGCCGCGCGAGCAGGTACTACAATTAGTCCCATATCAAAGCACCACACTAGATATAGTGGTAGCGAGGTCAAGAGTAGCACTGGGTAGCCTGACCAGGCAGCCACGAACGGCGCACTTGACTGCAATACAACCCGGCAGTAGCGCATTTCGTCTTGCATCTGTTTTTTACTCGCTTCATACGCAATAAATAACTGTAGGCAATAATACTGCCCGGCTCGGCATTGCCCAGCCGGTAGGGAACCCTTTTTCGCTTTTTAATATACGTCGATTGCTCGCACGCGCGGGCATTCGGCACGGAACAACCGGCGGCAGCCCGACTGCCCATCCTGGAGGCTCAATGCAAACTTCTCAAGACATCTCAATCAAACCGCAAGCGGCTCCAGGAGCGGCAACCGGCGCCAAGGCGACTGATATCGCCGCCCACGGCGACTACCGCATCATCCGCCGCAACGGCGCCGTCGTGCCTTTCGAGCCGAACAAGATCTCGGTCGCCATGACCAAGGCCTTCCTGGCGGTCGCCGGCGGCCAGGGCGCCGCCTCGGCCCGCATCCGCGACCTGGTGGAAGAGCTGACCAACAACGTGGTGGCCGCCCTGATGCGCCGCCAGCCGAACGGCGGCACCTTCCACATCGAAGACGTGCAGGACCAGGTCGAGCTGTCGCTGATGCGCTCGGGCGAGCATGACGTCGCACGCGCCTACGTGCTGTACCGCGCCAAGCAGATGGAAGAGCGCCGCGCCGCCAAGGAAGCCGCTGGCGCCAGCGCCATCGAAGCACCGCAGATCCACGTGGTCGATGGCGGCGAGCGCCGTCCGCTCGACATCAACGATGTCCACGCCCTGGTCAACGCCGCCTGCGCCGGCCTGGAAAAGCACGTCGACGCCGACGCCATCGTCGCCGAGACCCTGCGCAACCTGTACGACGGCGTGCCGGTCGAGGAACTGCACAAGTCGGCCATCCTGGCCGCCCGCGCCCTGATGGAAACCGATCCGGCCTACAGCCAGGTTACCGCCCGCATCCTGCTGCACACGATCCGCAAGGAAGTCTTCGGCAAGGAAGTCGCGCAAGCCAAGGCCGCCGCCGAATACGTCACCTACTTCCCGCAGTACATCGCCAAGGGCATCCAGAACGAACTGCTGGATGAACAGCTCGGCACCTACGACCTCGAGCGCCTGGCCAAGGCGATCGTCGCCGACCGCGACCTGCAATTCGGCTACATCGGCCTGCAGACCCTGTACGACCGCTACTTCCTGCACGTGCGCGAAACCCGCATCGAGATGCCGCAGGCTTTCTACATGCGCGTCGCCATGGGCCTGGCCCTGCGCGAAGCCGACCGCGAAGAGCGCGCCATCGAGTTCTACAACCTGCTGTCGAGTTTTGATTTCATGAGCTCGACCCCGACCCTGTTCAACTCGGGCACCCGCCGCTCGCAGCTGTCGTCGTGCTACCTGACCACCGTCGGCGACGACCTGGAAGGCATCTACGACGCCATCAAAGAGAATGCACTGCTGTCGAAGTTCGCCGGCGGCCTGGGCAACGACTGGACCCCGGTGCGTGCGCTCGGCTCGCGTATCAAGGGCACCAACGGCAAGTCGCAGGGCGTGGTCCCGTTCCTGAAAGTGGTGAACGACACCGCCGTGGCGGTCAACCAGGGCGGCAAGCGCAAGGGCGCGGTCTGCGCCTACCTGGAAACCTGGCACATGGACATCGAGGAATTCCTCGACCTGCGCAAGAACACCGGCGACGACCGCCGCCGTACCCACGACATGAACACCGCGAACTGGATTCCCGACCTGTTCATGAAGCGCGTGATGGAAAAGGGCGACTGGAGCCTGTTCTCGCCGAGCGAAACCCCTGACCTGCACGATTTGGTCGGCAAGGCCTTCGAAGACGCGTACACCGCCTACGAAGCCAAGGCGGCGCGCGGCGAAATGACCGTGTACAAGAAAGTCGCTGCCCTCGATTTGTGGCGCAAGATGCTGTCGATGCTGTTCGAAACCGGCCACCCATGGATCACCTTCAAGGATCCGTGCAACATCCGTTCGCCGCAGCAGCACATCGGCGTCGTGCACTCGTCGAACCTGTGCACCGAGATCACCCTGAACACCAGCGCCGACGAAATCGCCGTCTGCAACCTGGGCTCGGTGAACCTGCCGCAGCACATGAAGGGCGATGGCCTCGACCATGTCAAGCTGCAAAAGACCATCCGCACCGCGATGCGCATGCTGGACAACGTCATCGACATCAACTACTACGCCGTGGAAAAGGCGCGCAACTCGAACCTGCGCCACCGCCCGGTCGGCATGGGCATCATGGGTCACCAGGACTGCCTGCACATGATGCGCGTGCCGTTCGCCTCGGACAAGGCCGTTGAATTCGCCGACAAGTCGATGGAAGCCGTCTGCTACTACGCCTACCTGGCCTCGACCGAGCTGGCTGAAGAGCGCGGCCGCTACGAGACCTACACCGGTTCGCTGTGGGACCGCGGCATCCTGCCGCAGGACTCGATCAAGCTGCTGGCGGAAGAGCGCGGCGGTTACCTGGAGCAGGACACCAGCGAATCGATGGACTGGACCGTGGTGCGCGAGCGCATCAAGCAGTTCGGCATGCGTAACTCGAACTGCGTGGCGATCGCCCCGACCGCGACAATTTCGAACATCATCGGCGTGTCGGCCTGCATCGAGCCGACCTTCCAGAACCTGTACGTGAAGTCGAACCTGTCGGGCGAATTCACCGAGATCAACTCGTACCTGGTGCGCGACCTGAAGGCACGCGACCTGTGGGACGAAGTCATGATCGCCGACCTGAAGTACTTCGACGGTTCGCTGTCCAAGATCGACCGCGTGCCGCAAGACCTGCGCGACATCTACGCTACCGCGTTCGAAGTCGAGCCGAAGTGGCTGGTGGAAGCGGCATCGCGTCGCCAGAAGTGGATCGACCAGGCGCAGTCGCTGAACATCTACATGGCCGGCGCATCGGGCAAGAAGCTGGACGAGACGTATAAACTGGCATGGCTGCGCGGCCTGAAGACCACCTACTACCTGCGCACCATCGCGGCGACGCACATGGAGAAGTCGACCACCCGTACCGGCGCGCTGAACGCGGTGCCTGTGTCGGGCGGCTTGAGCGGTCACGCTGCGCCAGCGGCGGCACCTGCTGCGGCCCCAGCGGCTGCAACTCCTGAAATCGTCGACGGCGCGGCTTGCTACCTGCGTCCGGGCGACGCCGGCTTCGACGAATGCGAAGCTTGCCAATAATCGTTAATCAGTAATCGCACGCCCGGCTTCGCGCCGGGCGCTGCCACGTCAAGAATTCAAAGGAAACAAATCATGTTGTCATGGGACGATGAACCAACCAGCGCACCGCGCGCACCGCTCGCGGGCAATACCGAGGGCGCACCTGCCGCCGAAGTCGCCAAGCGCGTGAACGCCGACGACAAGCGCATCATCAACGGCCAGACCGACGTCAACCAGCTGGTGCCGTTCAAGTACAAGTGGGCATGGGACAAGTACCTGGCCGGCTGCGCGAACCACTGGATGCCGCAGGAAGTGAACATGCAGCGCGACATCGAGCTGTGGAAGAACCCGAACGGCCTGTCGGAAGACGAGCGCCGCCTGGTCAAGCGCAACCTGGGCTTCTTCACCACCGCCGACTCGCTGGCTGCGAACAACATCGTGCTGGGCACCTACCGCCACATCACCGCGCCGGAATGCCGCCAGTACCTGCTGCGCCAGGCCTTCGAGGAAGCAATCCACACCCACGCCTACCAGTACATCGTCGAGTCGCTCGGCCTGGACGAGCAGGAGATCTTCAACGCCTACAACGAGATCGCGTCGATCCACGACAAGGACCAGTTCCTGATCCCGTTCATCAACGTGCTGACCGACCCTGACTTCAAGACCGGCACCCTGGAAGCGGACCAGCAGCTGCTGAAGTCGATCATCGTCTTCGCCTGCCTGATGGAAGGACTGTTCTTCTACGTCGGCTTCACCCAGATCCTGGCGCTGGGCCGCCAGAACAAGATGACCGGCGCCGCCGAGCAGTACCAGTACATCCTGCGCGACGAATCGATGCACGTGAACTTCGGCATCGACCTGATCAACACGATCAAGATGGAAAACCCGCAACTGTGGACCCCGGCCTTCCGCGACGAGCTGAAAGCCCTGTTCCTGCAGGCCGTCGAACTCGAATACCGCTACGCCGAAGACACGATGCCGCGCGGCGTGCTGGGCCTGAACGCACCGATGTTCAAGGGCTACCTGCGCTTCATCGCCAACCGCCGCGCCGTGCAGATCGGCCTCGACCCGCTGTTCCCGAACGAAGATAATCCGTTCCCGTGGATGAGCGAGATGATCGACCTGAAGAAAGAGCGTAACTTCTTCGAGACGCGCGTGACCGAGTACCAGACCGGCGGTGCGCTGAACTGGGATTAAGCGACTGTCGCATTTGACGCAAAGTCCGAAAGCCCGACGAGAAATCGTCGGGCTTTTTTTATGTTTTCTGCGTTTGCGCAATTCAATCGTGCGCGGGTCGGGCGAAAACTGTTTTGCGAGATTTGCCGATAAAATAAGGCGCCGTTTGAAGCGCAATGCGTTGCGGCGCTGTCCAATAGAGTGAAATGTATGTGTGCGGGTTGCGCACTGACAAGGTTTTCGTGTACTTTACGTGATTGAATTTGTCAAAACGTGAACATGGATTTTTTTGCATGCTCACTGGCAAACAAAACCGATCGAATATTGGGACGCTGATACGTTCAGTATGCACTTAAGCTTAGCGAAAAGAACAAGCCGCACTGCCTGATCGACATCAGGCATGGCGGCTTTTTCTTTTCGCGCCCGTGAGGGTAGCGATGTGAAGGTGCTGGAAGTGTGGGTGTTTCAACGTCGTTGGCTGAAGCGCTGCAATTGTGAGGAGTTGCAGCAGTTCAGCTGGTGCCGTATTCATTGGCAGTAACCGACCGGTTTGTGCCGATGAATAATTCGCCCGATGCAGTAGGCGGTCGGACGGATTTCAACCTTGTAGCGTATTTTCTCATCGCAGAGAAGGAGAACAAAAATGGCAACAGCCGCTAAGAAACCAGCAGCAAAACCGGCAGGCAAGACTGCCGCCAAACCGGCCGCAAAAGCAGCCGCAGCAGAGAAACCAGCAGCAAAGAAAGCAGCTGCTGCAAAACCAGCAGCGAAGGCTGCGGCTAAACCGGCTGCGAAGCCGGCCGCCAAGCCTGCGGCAAAAGCTGCGGCAAAACCAGCTGCGAAACCGGCAGCAAAGAAAGCTGCAGCGAAGCCAGTTGCGAAGACAGCGGCAAAAGCTGCGGCCAAGCCGGCAGCGAAACCAGCAGCGAAGAAAACCGCTGCAACCAAGACCGCGACCAAGTCGGCAGCCAAGCCAGTAGCAGCGAAGAAGACCGCCGCTCCTGCTAAGAGCGCCGCCAAGACCGCGACCAAGGCTCCAGCTAAGGCAGCAGCAACCAAGACTGCAGCTAAAGCGCCGGCCAAGGCAGCAGCAACCAAGACCGCAGCCAAGTCGTCGGCCAAGACCGCGACCAAAGCTCCGGCCAAGGCGGCAAGCAAGACCGCAGCCAAAGCTCCAGCCAAGGCAGCGACCAAGACCGCAGCCAAGTCGTCGGCCAAGACCGCAACCAAGGGGACGTCTGCGAAGACGCCCGCCAAGGCAGCGACCAAGACCGCAGCTAAAGCTCCAGCCA
>DAMABW010000001.1:24397-58673 GCA_031999925.1 Massilia sp.
AGGCAGCGACCAAAACCGCAGCCAAGTCGTCGGCCAAGACCGCAACCAAGGCTCCGGCCAAGGCAGCGACCAAGACCGCAACTAAAGCTCCGGCCAAGGCAGCGACCAAGACCGCAGCTAAAGCTCCGGCCAAGGCAGCGACCAAGACCGCAGCTAAAGCTCCAGCCAAGGCAGCGACCAAAACCGCAGCCAAGTCGTCGGCCAAGACCGCAACCAAGGCTCCAGTGAAAGCCGCAGCGACCAAGACCGCGGCTAAAGCACCAGCCAAGGCCGCCGCAACCAAGACCGCAGCGAAAGCTCCAGCCAAGGCAACCGCGACCAAGACCGCAGCTAAAGCTCCAGCCAAGGCAGCCGCGACCAAGACCGCAGCCAAGGCTCCAGCCAAAGCCGCAGCGACCAAGACCGCAGCCAAGGCTCCGGCCAAGGCAGCAGCGACCAAGACCGCAGCGAAAGCCGCTCCAGTCAAAGCCGCAGCGACCAAGACCGCAGTAAAAGCCGCTCCAGTCAAAGCCGCAGCGACCAAGACCGCAGCGAAAGCCGCTCCGGTGAAAGCCGCCGCAACCAAGACCGTAGCGAAAGCGCCAGCTAAAACCGCAGCGACCAAGCCAGCCGCCAAGTCGTCGGTGAAAGCCGAAGACTCGCCTGCAGCCCCGGCAAAGTCGGAAGCCACCCTGGCCGCCAACCCTGCAGTCAAGCGCGCGGTCGGCACGAAGTCGGCCGACACCAAGCCGGAAGCGAAGACCGAAGCCAAGGCCGCTCCAGCAGCCAAGGCCGAAGCCAAGCCGGAAGCCAAGGCCGAAGCGACGCCGGAAGTAAAGGCCGACGCCAAACCTGAAGCGAAAGCCGAAACCAAGCCGGCAGCGAAAGCGGAAGCCAAGCCAGCAGCCAAGAAGCCAGCGGCGAAGAAGCCGGCCGCCAAAGCCGCCGACACCAAGTCGGAAGCGCAGCCAGCCGCCAAGCAAGCGTCGAAAGAGGCAAGCGGCGAGAACAAGCCGGCCGCACCGGCTCCGGCCGCGAAGACCACGCTGGCGCCGGCAGCGGCATGGCCGTTCCCGACCAGCAGCCGTCCGTAACGACAGCCCACGCCCGCTTGGGGCAAAATACCGCTGTGTGATATGTTCGCACAGCGGTATTTTTTTATTTTAAGGAGTCCATGTGCTGCCCATTCTTCAGTTGATCGTCGACACCGCTGCCACCGTGCTGGGCGCGGTCCTGCTCCTGCGTTTCTGGATGCAGGCCATCCGGGTCCGTCCACCTGCATCCGTGGCGCAGTTCACGTTCACGCTGAGCGACTGGCTGGTCAAACCGCTGCGCCGTATTGTGCCGGGGGCCGGAGGCTACGATTGGGCGAGCCTGATCGGCGCTTTCATCGTGGTGCTGCTGGCGACCTCGATTTACTTTCTGGCAGGAGCTGGCGGCGAGCAGGTCTTCCTGTGGGCGCTGGCGCGCTTCGTGAAGTGGATCATCTACGGCTTCGTGGCGCTCTTGATCATCGAGGCGATCTTCAGCTGGGTGAATCCCCATGCGCCGCTGGCGCCGTTCGTGCATGCGCTGAACGATCCGCTGCTGCGTCCGATCCGGCGCGTGGTGCCGCCAATCGGCGGGTTGGATCTGTCGGTGCTGGTGGCGGTGCTGCTGCTGCAGATTGCCTTGTATTTGTTGAGGATGGTGTTGCCGGGGCCGTATTGAGGCGGCTTATTTGGATGTGAAAATGGGCAGCCTGGAGCTGCCCATTTTTTTCGTGTGATGTGTTCGTGGCCTGGCTTGAGGGTGGGGGCGATGCCTCCACGAACGTGGCCGTCATCGAAGCACGTAACCGCGTGGGCACGGGGTGCCCACCTTACGGGTTGAGCCGCAGGCCATATCGTAAGCCTGAGGCCGATCCGAGCCGCGGGCCGTATCGCGGGCCGGTGTGTGGCCAGCGCGTTTTACTTGAAGCGGTAGCCGAAGGCGGCTTCGAACTTGTCGGCGATTTCGGTCGGGGTGAAGGTGTGGTTCTGGCCGCCCTGGTGGCCGATCTTGATCGAGCCGAGCAGGCTGGCGAGGCGGCCGGTGGTTTTCCAGTCGTAGCCTTGCGCGATTCCGTACAGGAGGCCGGCGCGGTAGGCGTCGCCACAGCCGGTCGGGTCGACGATGTTGGCGGCCGGGACCACCGGGATGTCGTAGCGCTCGCCGCCGGCGTAGATCTCGGAACCCTTTTCGCCGCGGGTGATGACCAGGGCGTCGAGGCGCGATGCGATCTGTTCCAGCGTCAGGCCGGTGCGGTCGACGATCATCTCGAATTCGTAGTCGTTGGCCGCCAGGTAGGTCGCCTGGTCGATGAAGGTCAGCAGTTCTTCGCCGCTGAACATCGGCAGCTGCTGGCCCGGGTCGAACATGAAGGGGATGCCCTGGGCGGCGCAGTCGCGCGCGTGTTTCAGCATGCCGTCGCGGCCGTCCGGGGCGATGATCGCCACGCGCAGCGGACCGCAGTCGGCTACGTTGTTCTCGTGCGAGAACTGCATGGCGCCCGGGTGGAAGGCGTTGATCTGGTTGTTGTCCTGGTCGGCCGTGACGAAGCACTGGGCCGTGTAGGCGTCGCCGATGGTCTTGATGGCGCGCGTCTTGATGCCGAAGTTGCGCAGGCGCTCGAGGTAGTCGGCGCCGTCCTGGCCGATGGTGGCCATGATCAGCGGGTCGCCGCCCAGCATGTTCAGGTTATAGGCGATGTTCGCCGAGCAGCCGCCGTATTCGGTGCGCAGGGTCGGCACCAGGAACGACACGTTCACGCGGTGCAGCTGGTCGGCCAGCAGGGTGTCGCCGAAGCGGCCGTGGTACTGCATGATCTTGTCGAATGCCAGCGATCCGCAGATCAGGGTAGGGTGGGTCATGTTCGCTCAGGGATAAAAGACGGCGATGTGGTAGCCGGATGGTTGAAGGTCGTCCACGCGGAAGTGGAGCGTGATCGCTTGTTCGACGCGCGGCGCCAGGCCGTTCGCGGCCTGCGTGGTTGAGGCGAGGTAGTCGCGCGGCGCGAAGACGCGGCGCACCAGCGGCTTGTCGTTGGCGTCGGTCAGCGACAGCTCGAGGCTGGGCCAGGCCTGCGGCACGCCGCCCTGGTTGCGCAGCTGGGTGGTAAAGGCATAGGCGCCGCCGCCGAGGGTGGTCAGTTCGCCGGTGTCGATGACAAGGTTGTCCACCTGCGCGGGCAGCTCGACGCGGCAGCCAAGCAGCGCGCAGCCCGATACCAGCGCCGGCTTCGTGCCCGGGAAGCGGGCGGCCAGCGCGCTGCGGAAGGTAATGGCGCCCTGGGCGGCCAGGATCAGCAGCAGCACGATCGAGCCGGCCAGCATGGCGATCTTGCGCGTACGGCCGCTTTGCTCCTGCTGGCGGCTGCGTTTCACGAACTCGGGCTCGTCGCTCTCGGGCACGCGGATCTTCGGCGGCGCGTCGATCCTGGTCGGGGTCAGGCGCGAGCGCCGTGCGGCGGCTTTTTCGGCGCGCTTTGCCGAGGGCGTACGGGCCACCGGCGGTGCACTTGGCGCCGGCGCGGCGGCGTGGATGATGGCGCCGGCCGCTTCGCGCATCGGCAGGATGGGTGGCGCATCGGCTGCATGCGCCTTCTTCGCTGCCGGTTCGTGCTCACGCTCATGTTCAGGCTCGTGGTCGGGCAGGGCGGTGGCGACGATTTCCTCGTCCACGGGCAGGTCGAAGCTGGGCTCGATGCGGCCGGACGGCGGGTAGGCGATCTCGGTGGCCGGCGCAAAGGCAGGCGGCACGAGATCCTTGGCGGTGTCGCCTGCTGTGGTGACTTCGGCCTCGGCTTCTTCCGGCGCAGGTTGCGTCGCCGACTCGTCGGCGGGCAGCGGCTCTGGTTCCGGTGCGGCGACCTTGGGCAGGATGCCGAAGGGGTCGAAGGTATGGTCGAAGTCGAGCGTGTAGACGGGCTGGTCGTCGAAGTTCGGCGCAGCCTCGGCCTCGCCTGCAGGCGTGGCAGGAGGCGCAGCCGGCTCGTCGACTGGCTCAGGCTCAGGCTCAGGTGCAGGTTCGGGTTCCGGCACATCCGCCGCAGGTGTGTCGGCGTCGACCGGTAAATCGGGCGTGGCGGCAACGTCAGCTGGCGCATCAGCCGCCTCGGTTGCCTCAGCTACTTCGGGAACGTCTGCTACAGCGGGCGTTTCCGCTACAACGGGTGTTTCAGGCGCTGCCGGCGCACGCACCGGCAAGGCATCGAGATCGACCAGCGAGGCGCTGCCGTCGAAGATCTCCTGGCAGGCGCCGCAGCGCACGATGCCCCCACGCAGTTTGAGCTGGTCCGAGGCGACCCGGAACATCGTGCCGCAATGGGGGCATTGTGTGGCGAGCGCCATGCCTGGGCTCTCCTTAGGCAGAGGCGGAACGCGCGGGCGGGGCCGACTCCTGGCCGAGCGTGCCGTGCAAGGCAACCCAGCCGTCCTGCTCGGCCCAGACGCCCAGCTTGATGAAAGGTGCGTAGGCGGCGGCCACTTCCTCGGCCTGGCGCGCCAGCACGCCCGACAGGATCAGCGAACCGCCCGGCGCCACGCGGCCCGACAGCATCGGCGCCATCAGCTTCAATGGGCTCGACAGGATGTTGGCCACCACGATGTCGAACTTGCCGCTTGCGTGGCGCGCGTTCGGCGAGGCAGCGAATGCATCCGGCACGTAGAAGTCGATCTCGCAGTTGTTACGCTCGGCGTTGGCGCGCGCCGATTCGATCGCTTGCGGATCGATGTCGACGCCGGCCACGTCGCCTGCGTCCAGCTTCTTGGCCACCATCGCCAGGATGCCCGAGCCACAACCATAATCCAGCACCGATTTGCCCGGCGCCGGGTGCGCTTCCAGCCACTCCATGCACAGGCGGGTGGTCGGATGGCTGCCGGTGCCGAAGGCCAGGCCTGGATCGAGTTCCAGGATCAGGGCGTCCGGGTTCGGCGCCTCGTGCCAGCTCGGCACGACCCAGATGTTCTTGCCGATGTGGATAGGCTCGAACTGCGATTGGGTCAGGCGCACCCAGTCGGCGTCCGCCACGTCGCGCGTGGTGAAGGCCGGCACGGTGGCCAGCTTGATGGCGGCGGCGGCTTCGGCGACGATGGCCGCCTGGTCCGCATCGACGTCGGTCAGGGCGACCACGCGGCTGTGGTCCCAGGCCGCTTCGGTCGGCTCCATGCCGGGTTCGCCGAACAGCGGCTTTTCCTGCTCGGTGCCTTCGTCGGCGTCTTCCACGGACACCGACAAGGCGCCCGCTTCCATCAGCGCGTCGGACAGGGCCTCGGCGTGGTCGCGTGCGATCTCGATGACGACTTCAGTCCAGCTCATGCGTCAGCCTTGTTCTCTGGTGCCACGACGACTTTCGTGTCGGGACGGTTTGCCAGCTTTTGTTCCAGGTAATGGATGTTGGTGCCGCCTTCGATGAAGCGGGCGTCGACCATCAGTTCGCGGTGCAGCTGGATGTTGGTGAGGATACCCTCGACCACCATTTCGGAGAGCGCGATCTGCATGCGGCGGATGGCTTGCTCCCGGGTAGCACCGTAGGAAATTACCTTGCCGATCATCGAGTCGTAATGAGGTGGCACATAGTAACCGGCATACGAGTGCGAATCGACACGGATGCCAGGACCGCCCGGCGGGTGCCAGCCGGTGATGCGGCCTGGCGACGGCGTAAATTTAAATGGGTCTTCCGCATTGATGCGGCACTCGATCGCGTGACCGGCCAGCATGATGTCGCGCTGGCGGAAACGCAGCTTTTCGCCGCAGGCGATGCGGATCTGTTCCTGCACGATGTCGATGCCGGTGATCATTTCGGTGACCGGGTGTTCAACCTGCACGCGGGTGTTCATCTCGATGAAGTAGAACTCGCCGTTTTCGTACAGGAATTCGAAGGTGCCGGCGCCGCGGTAGCCGATCTTGCGGCAGGCTTCGGCGCAGCGGTCGCCGATCTTCTCGATCAGCTTGCGCGGGATGCCCGGCGCCGGTGCTTCCTCGATCACTTTCTGGTGGCGGCGCTGCATCGAGCAGTCGCGTTCGCCCAGCCAGACGGCTTGCTTGTGTTCGTCGGCCAGTACCTGGATTTCCACGTGGCGCGGATTTTCCAGGTACTTCTCCATGTAGACTTCCGGATTGCCGAAGGCGGTGCCGGCTTCGGTCTTGGTCATCGCCACGGCGTTCAGCAGGGCTGCTTCGGTGTGGACGACGCGCATGCCGCGTCCGCCGCCACCGCCGGCCGCCTTGATGATGACCGGGTAGCCGATCTTGCGCGCGGTCTGGATGATTTCTTTCGGGTCATCCGACAGGGCGCCGTCCGAGCCCGGCACGCAAGGCACGCCGGCGCGGATCATGGCCTGCTTGGCCGAGACCTTGTCGCCCATCAGGCGGATCGAATCGGAACGCGGGCCGATGAAGACGAAGCCCGATTTCTCCACGCGCTCGGCGAAGTCGGCGTTTTCCGACAGGAAGCCGTAGCCGGGGTGGATCGCTTCGGCGTCGGTCACTTCGGCGGCGCTGATGATGGCCGGCATGTTCAGGTAGCTCAGCGACGATTGCGCCGGACCGATGCAGACGGACTCGTCGGCCAGCTTCACGTACTTGGCGTCCTTGTCCGCCTCGGAGTGAACGACCACCGTCTTGATGCCCATTTCGCGGCAAGCGCGCTGGATACGCAGCGCGATTTCACCACGGTTGGCGATGAGGATTTTTTCAAACATGGTTAGCTTCGGTGTAGGAGAGAAGCCGGCGTCGGGCGCCGGCTGGGTTCGGATCAAGTGGCCGCGGGGAAGTCACGGCCGGCGAGCTGCTTAGCCGATCACGAACAGCGGCTGGCCGAATTCGACCGGCTGGCCATTTTCCACCAGGATCTTGGTCACCACGCCCGACACGTCGGCGTCGATTTCGTTCAGGAGCTTCATCGCTTCGATGATGCAGAGGGTATCGCCTTCCTTGATGTTGGCGCCCACTTCGACAAAAGCCGGTGCGCCTGGCGCCGACGAACGGTAGAAGGTGCCGACCATCGGCGACTTGACCACGTGGCCGGTTTCCGCGGCAACGGCAGGTGCTGCCGGTGCGGCCGGGGCAGGCGCTGCGGCAGGGGCAGCCGGCGCCGAGAACTGCTGCACGCCCGCTGGCGGCATCATGACCATCTGGCCTTGGGGCATTGCGGACGACTTGACGATGCGGACCTTGCTTTCGCCTTCGGTCACTTCGAGTTCAGCGATGTCCGATTCGGCGACGAGGTCGATCAAAGTCTTGAGTTTACGAAGATCCATGTGAAACCCCTTGGAATTATTTGTGTTTTAAGAGTAAGCGAAGCGCCAAAAAGAGGGCGCATCCGCGCATGATGCATGAAGTTGGCGTAGATTAACGCTATTTAAGCGCAAAGTCGATGGCAAACCGATATCCGTCCACGCCCAGACCGCTGATCGTTCCGCGGGCGATCGCCGACAGGTACGAGTGGTGACGGAATTCTTCACGCTGGTAAATGTTTGAGATATGTACCTCAATAAACGGGATCGCCACGGCGGACAGCGCATCGCGCAATGCCACACTCGTATGGGTGAGCCCGCCAGGATTGATGACGATCGCGTCCACGCCCTCGGTACGGGCGGCGTGGATGCGGTCGATCAGCGCACCTTCGTGGTTGCTTTGAAAGCAGGAAAGCGATCCGCCCGCTGCCTTGGCCTGGGCCGTTGCAGCGCTTTCGATGTCGGCCAGCGTTGCCGCGCCGTACACCGCAGGCTCGCGGGTCCCTAACAGATTCAGGTTGGGACCGTTAAGCAGCAGTAGCTTTTTCGCCATGTTTTTGTAGAGTCTATGCTCGAAAGTGACGCATTTTGCCGTCAACAAGGGGTATTGGCAAGCAATAAAATTCTATGCGGATAAGGGCGACTTGGGCGGCGTTCGGAAAAGAACGACCGTTCGCGAGCCCTGCCGTACCGCTCCGCAGTATGCCCTAGAGTGCCGCCAGGTCCGCCTTCAACTCGTCAAACTTGAGCTTGCCCAGGTACGTCTTTTTCACCTGGCCATCGGCGCCGATGAGGACGGTGAAGGGCAGGCCGCCATTCGTATTCCCGAAGCCGCGCGAGAGTTCCGTGCCGCCCATGCCGCCCACGTACAGCGGATACTGGATCTTGTGCTTGGCAGCAAACTCGCTCATGGCCGAAGGCGAATCGATGCCGATGCCGATCACGTTGTAACGTTTGCCGTTTTCTTCGTTCGCCAGCGCCGACAGCTCGGGCATCTCTTGCACGCAAGGTCCGCACCAGGTAGCCCAGAAGTTCACCAGCACCGGCTTGCCCTTCCATTTCTCCAGGGATTGCGGCTGGCCGTTCAGGTCGTTGAGCGACTGCGCATATAGATTAGTGGAGGCGGTGTGCGCCGCGCCGCCGGTCGGGGCGATGGCAGTGGTCACCGGTGCTGCCGGTTGCGGCTGGGTTTTATAGCCGAGAAAAGCGCCGAGCGCGCCGAAGACCACGGCCACGGCCGCGAGTGCTGCCACCTTCTTGTTATTCATTCGTCCTGTTCCAGAGATTCGTCGGTCGTCATCAAGGCGCGCAGGCCGGCCGCGTCGACACGCTGCAGGCGGCCATCGGCACGCGGCTTGAGTGCGCCTCGCAGATCGTGAAAATCGTATAGCTCAGCATGCACCGCCTCCTTATGCCACAGGAAGCTCACCGTTTCAACCGGATCATGGCGTGCGCCCTTGAAGTGGGGCGTTTCCGAGATGTCGATATTCACGTTGCGGCCCAGCAGGAAGATCTCGACTTCCTTGGCGCTGTCGGCGAACAATTGCAAATGGATGTCGTCGTGCTCGCCGGCGGTGCCGTTCAGCACCGCGCCGGTGAGATAAGGATTGAACGCGGCCAGCGCGTCCATCACCTGCAAGGCCGTCTGGCGCAGGTGCAGCAGGCGTTCGGCATGGGCGGCGCCACCGAACAAGGCCTGGTACTTGCGCACCTCATCCTCGATCTGCGCATTGTCGGGCATCAGGTTCGGCGCGGGCTGGTCCACGCCCAGTACCTGGCGTGCGGCCTTGCGGCGGGCGGTGGCGTAATCGGCGCCGTCCTGGGCGATCATGCGTGCGGCTGTGGCGGCGATCTCCAGGCGTAGCTGGAATAGGTCATTGTTCTGGCTTGGCATCATGAGGACGATCATACTCTTGAACGAAAAATGGCATCGCGTCGGTTAGAATCCTGTATTCGCTTTCATACCCACGACCATGCACATTCATATCCTCGGCATTTGCGGCACCTTCATGGGTGGCCTGGCGGTGCTGGCCAAGGAGGCCGGCCACCGCGTTACCGGTTGCGACGCCAACGTCTATCCCCCGATGAGCACCCAGCTCGAAGCCCAGGGTATCGAACTGATCCAGGGTTATGGGCCGGAGCAAGTGTCGCTGGAGCCGGACCTGTACGTAGTCGGCAACGTGATGACGCGCGGTAATCCGCTGATCGAGGAAATCCTGAACCGCGGACTGCCGTACATGTCGGGCCCGCAGTGGATCGGGGAACACATCCTGCGTCATAAATGGGTGCTGGCCGTGGCCGGCACCCATGGCAAGACCACGACCTCGTCGATGCTGGCCTGGATCCTGGAAGACGCGGGCTACTCGCCCGGCTTCCTGATCGGCGGCGTGCCGATGAACTTCGGCATCTCGGCGCGCCTGTCGGGCGAAACCGACTCCGACTTCTTCGTGATCGAGGCCGACGAATACGACACGGCCTTCTTCGACAAGCGTTCCAAGTTCGTGCACTACCACGCGAAAACCGCCGTGCTGAACAACCTGGAATTCGACCACGCCGACATCTTCCCGGACATCGGCGCCATCGAAACCCAGTTCCACCACCTGGTGCGCACCGTGCCCGGCGTGGGCCGCCTGGTCGTGAACGGCGACGAAGCCTCGCTGGCGCGCGTGATCAAGCGCGGTTGCTGGAGCGACAAGGAAACCTTCGGCGGCTCGGATGGCGTGAACTGGGCCATGGTCGAGCATCCGGGCGGCGCCAGCTTCGACGTGCTCTTCAATGGCGAGAACCAGGGCACGGTTCACTGGGAACTGACCGGCAAGCACAACCGCTCGAACGCGCTGGCCGCGATTGCCGCCGCCCGCCACGTCGGCGTGCCGGTGGCGCAAGCCGTCGATTCGCTGTCGCGCTTCCAGAGCGTCAAGCGCCGCATGGAGGTGCGCGGTGTGGTGAACAATGTCACCGTGTACGATGACTTCGCGCACCACCCGACCGCGATCGCCACCACCGTCGGCGGCCTGCGCCAGCGCATCGGTACCAATGGCCGCATCCTGGCCGTGCTGGAACCGCGCTCGAACACCATGAAGCTGGGCGCCATGAAGGACGCGCTGCCGGGCTCCCTGAAGGATGCCGACCTGGTGTTCGGCTTCGGCAGCCAGCAGGCGCTGGGCTGGTCGCTGGCCGACGCCCTGAAGCCGCTGGGCACGATTGCCCACAGCTTCGACCAGATCGATTACATGGTGCAGGCCATCATCCAGGCCGCCCAGCCGGGCGACCACATCCTGGTGATGAGCAATGGCGGCTTCGGCGGCGTGCACCAGAAGCTGCTCGAGGCGCTGGCGAAATGATTCTGTACTTGCACGGCTTCCGCTCCTCGCCGCGCTCGTTCAAGGCGCGCGTGGTGCAGGAGCGCATGACGGCCGCCGGCCGCGCAGCCGACCTGATCTGTCCGCAGTTGCCGGCTTCGCCGAAAGCGGCGATGGAACTGGCGCTGCTGCTGGCCGAGCGCCATGCACCGGACGACCTGGCGATTGTCGGCTCTTCGCTGGGCGGCTTCTACGCCACCTGGCTGGCCGAGCGCCTGGGCGTGCCGGCCGTGCTGCTGAACCCGTCGGTCGACCCCTTGAAGAACCTGGAGCACCACGTCGGCGTGACCACCAGCTGGCATTCGGACGAGCCCTTCGAATTCCGCCGCGAATACATCGCCGAGCTGGCCGAGCTGAAGGTGGCGCACATCACGCGTCCGGAACGTTATTTCCTGATCGCAGCCACCGGCGACGAAGTGCTGGATTACCGCGACATGGTGGCGCACTACGCCGGCGCGCGCCAGCACGTGATCGAGGGCAGCGACCATGCGATTTCGGAATTTCCGCAGTATGTGGACGAGGTATTGGCCTTTTGCCAGCCGCATGTCGACTGGTCGCAGGCAGGCCGGAACTAGTGCGCGGTAACTCGCTGCGCCAGGCCACATGGCATCGCCACGTCGGCGCCGTACGTGCCGCTGAAGACATGCGCGACTGGCTGACGACGAAGGGTTCGCTGACCGCGCGCCTGGTGGCGAGTAGCGACAGCTTCCGCGTGAAGCGCCTGCACCAGCACGCGGCGCTGTGCTCGCTGGAGGAGGCAGGCCCGATCGGTTTGCCGCGCCGCGAGCGGGTGTGGGAACGCGAAGTGCTGCTGTGCTGCGATGGCGCGCCGGCGGTGTTTGGCCACACGGTGGTGCCGATGTCGGCCAGCGCCAGCGACTGGCCGCTGTTTTCGGCGCTGGGCGAACGCTCGCTCGGCACGACCCTGTTTTACGACCCGCGGGTAATACGCGGGCCACTGGAATTTGCGCGTCTGCGCAGGGGCCACCCGCTGGTCCGGCGCATGCAGTCCGCGCTCGGTACCGAAGTGGCAGGAAACGAATTTTATGCGCGGCGCTGTGTCTATCGCCGCCATCAAGGCCTGCTGATGGTCACCGAGGTATTCTTGCCGGCGGTACTCGATCTGGGCGCAACACCTATAACGCGAAACGAAACATGAATGTATTTTTTGAAGAATCGGGCGATTTCAAGGTCGGCTCGGTGTTGTCCCAGGCAGGCGAGGCATACCAGGTAGAACTGTCGAGCGGAAAACGATCGAAGGTGAAAGCCAAGGACGTGCTGCTCCAGTTCGAGAAACCCGATCCCGCGTCGCTGCTCGAGGCCGCCAAGGGCATCGCCGCCGATGTCGATCTGGAATTCCTGTGGGAAGTCGCTGGCCAGGAAGAGTTCGGTTTTGCCGAGCTCGGCGCCGAGTACTTCGGCCACGCGCCGCTGCCTGCCGAGGCGGCCGGCCTGGTGCTGGCCCTGCACAATGCGCCGATCTACTTCTATAAAAAGGGCCGCGGCCGCTACAAGGCGGCGCCCGAGCAATCGCTGCGCGCGGCCCAGGCCGGCATCGAAAAGAAAAAGCAGCAGGCCGTGATCCAGGCCGGTTATGTCGAGGAACTGAAGGCGGGCACCTTGCCGGCCGCGATGCAGCCGATCGTGCACCAGCTGCTGTTCAAGCCGGACCGCAACACCATCGAATACAAGGCCATGGAAACGGCCGCCAGCGAACTGCAGACCTCGGCCCCGCGCCTGATGCTGAAGGCCGGCGGCATCGCGTCGCCTAAAGAGCTGCACATGGGCCGCTTCCTGTTCGAAAACTTCCCGCGCGGCGCCGGTTTCCCGGCCGTGCCGGTGCCGAGTGCGCCTGCCGGCTTGCCAACGGCGAACGTCGCCGCTTTCTCGATCGACGACGTGACCACCACCGAGATCGACGATGCCTTCTCGGTCGAGCACCTGGAAGACGGCAATGTGCGCGTCGGCATCCACATTGCCGCGCCTGGCCTGGCGATCAAGCCGGACGACGAGATCGACAAGATCGCGCGTAGCCGCATGTCCACCGTGTATATGCCGGGCGACAAGATCACGATGCTGCCGGACGAGGTGGTGAACGCCTTTACCCTGGCCGAGGGTACGACCTGCCCGGCGCTGTCGCTGTACGCAACCTTGAACCCGGCCGACTGGTCGACGGTGTCGACCACGACCCGCGCCGAACTGGTGCCGATAAAAAACAACCTGCGCCACAACGACCTGGACGAACTGGTCAATGAAGAAACCCTGGAAAGCGGCGCCGGCGAGTATCCGCACAAGGCCGAGCTGGCGCTGCTGTGGAAGTGGGCATTGAAATTGGAAGCGGGCCGCATGGCCAAGCGCGAAGCCTTCGGTTTGAAGCCGGAGCAGGCGAACCGCGTCGACTTCAATTTCTATGTGGAAGACGACGTGGTCTCGATCGTGCGCCGCAAGCGTGGCGCACCGCTCGACAAGATCGTGGCCGAGCTGATGATCTTCGCCAACAGCACCTGGGGCAAACTGCTGCACGACTCGGGCGTGCCGGGCATCTATCGTTCGCAGGGTGCCGGCAGCGGCGCCGGCTGGGCCGCCAAGATGCAGGTGCGCATGGTCACGCACGCCGCGCCGCACCAGGGCCTGGGCGTGGATCAATATGCCTGGAGCACTTCGCCGCTGCGCCGCTACACCGACCTGGTCAACCAGTGGCAGATCATCGCCTGCGCCGAGCATGGCGTGACCGCACCGCTGGTGGCCCCGTTCAAGCCGCGCGACGCGACGTTGTTCTCGATCGTCTCGGCCTTCGACGCCGCCTACTCGGCCTACAACGATTTCCAGCAGACCATGGAACGCTATTGGTGCCTGCGCTGGCTGGGCCAGGAGCAGGTCAAGCAGACCGAGGCGGTGGTATTGAAGGAAGACGTGCTGCGCCTGACCGAGGTGCCGCTGGTGATCCGCCTGCCGGGCATGCCGCCGGTGGCGCGCGGCGCGCAAGTGAAACTCGACATCGTGCGCTGGGACGAAGTCGACCTCTCGCTGGAAGCACGCCTGCTCGAAGTGGCCCAGGCCGCGCCGAGCGAAGAGCTGGTCTTCGATGAGGAAGAGGGCGACGACGCCGCGGGCGAGGTTGGCGATACCGGGGAAGCTGCCGTGGAAGAAGTAGTCGAAGCCGAAGGCGCCGTGGCGGCCGTCAGCACCGACGACGCCACGCCGGCCGCCGGCGCGCAATAATCTTTCAGAGGCGGACACCATTCAACCATGAACAACAGGTCGATACGCACCATCGTGATCGTCACGGCCGTGATCGTGCTGGCCTACTGGGCCGTCTTTGCCTGGATGGTGTACCGCTCGCCCCTGACCTACGAAGCCATCGATTTCGATCACGATGGCTCGGTGAGTTTCAACGAAGCCGATTATGCATCCTCATTCGGCATGCGCACGATTTACCGCGATGGCGAACAATGCGTCGAGTATTTCGCCGAAAAAGACGGCGCCGCACTGAAGCAGGTGTGTACGAAGAAGCCTTGATGCATCAATGGCCGAAACCATAGCATGGCGCTGTTTTTCGTAGGGTGGGCTCTTGAGCCCACGCGGTGATGACGCTGCGACCACGCGACCTCACATCATCTTGCGGCATATAAAAGATCGAGACCTCAAGAACAGATCATCCAGACACGTCGAAACCCGAAGTAAGCGATGCCATTCTGCTCAGGCCACGTATTGGATAATCGCAGCAGGTGGCCAACAGGAGGCGCCCGTAACCGCGTGGGCACGGAGTGCCCACCGTACGGTTCGGGCATCGAGCCGGTCTAACTGTTGCCCCGCGGCCACCAACCGCCCGCACCGCCTTCCGCCGCTGTAGAATGCCTGGATTCCCAGATTCAACAGCCGTCCGGCGCGCACGCGTGAAGTACTCCCTAGAAAACCGTCCCTTGATGATCGCCCTGGCCGCCTCGGTGGCCGCGCATGCGCTTCTGCTGGCGATCCGTTTTGCCGCGCCCGAGGTGTTCCGCATGCAGCCGGCCGACCCCGGCCTGGAAGTCATCCTCGTCAACGCCAAGCACGCGAACGCCCCGGCCAAGGCCGATGCCCTGGCCCAGGCCAACCTGGAAGGCGGCGGCAGCGCCGACAACGGCCGCGCCAAGTCGCCGCTGCCCGACCTGCGCCGCATCGACAACGGCGACAGCATCAAGGCCCTGCAGCGCCGCATCGCCGAGCTGGAACAGCTTCAGCAAAACGTGCTCACGCGCGTCAAAACCTCCAGCTTCAACGCCGCCCCGGTGCGCGACAAGGACAAGCCCGACCCCACTCGCACCGGCCAGGACGAAATCGACACCACGCGCCAGATCGCGCGCATGACGGCCGAGATCACGCAAACCATCGACGACCAGAACCGCCGCCCGAAGCGCACCCATATCTCGCCGAGCACGCGCCAGGTCGGCTATGCGCTGTACTACAAGGCGTTGCAAAAACGCGTGGAAGAAACCGGCACCCTGAACTTCCCGCAGCAAAACGGGCGCAAGCTGTATGGCGAGCTGGTGGTGTCGATCCCCGTCTACCAGGACGGCAGCCTGTACCAGAAAGAAGGCGGGCCGCGCGTCGAGCGCAGTTCCGGCAACCCGGCGCTGGACAAGGCCGCGCTCGAGATCGTGCGCCGCGCCGCGCCCTTTGGCAGCTTCCCCCAAAACATGCGCTCGGTCGGCAAGGATGACTTGTGGATCGTGATCACCCGCTTTACCTTCACGCGCGAGGAAAAAATGAAGGCCGAACTGCAGGAGCAGTCATGACGGAATCTGTAACAACGTCCAACCCAGACCACTACTGCGTGATCGGCAACCCGGTCGCGCACAGCAAATCGCCGGACATCCACGCCGCCTTTGCGCGCCAGACCGGTCAGCACATCGCCTACGGCCGCCGCCTGGCGCCGCTCGACGGCTTTGCCGACGTGGTGCGCGACCTGATCGCCAAGGGCTACAAGGGCGCGAACGTCACCGTGCCCTTCAAGCTGGAAGCGGCAAGCCTGGCCACGCGCCTGGAAGAGCGGGCGCGCGCCGCCGGCGCCGTGAATACCCTGCGCTTCGTCGACGGAGAGATTGTCGGCGACAACACCGACGGCCCCGGCCTGGTGGCCGACATCGTCCAGAACGCCGGCGTGGCGCTGGCCGGCAAGCGCATCCTGCTGCTCGGCGCCGGTGGCGCGGCGCGCGGCGTGATGCTGCCTTTCCTGCAACAGGGACCGAGTGCGATCGTCGTGGCCAACCGCACCCGCAAGACCGCCGACGCCCTGGTGGCCGATTTCCAGGACCAGGTAACCCGGGTCACGGCCTGCGATTTCGAGGACATCGCAGGCAGCTTCGATATCGTAGTGAACGCCACCTCGGCCAGCCTGACCCAGGAATTACCGCCGGTCCCGGCTTCCGCCTTTACGCAAGCCACGCTGGCGCTGGACATGATGTACGGCGACGCGCCAACGCCATTCATGGTGTTCGCCGCGAAGCAAGGCGCCGCCACGCGCGACGGCTTCGGCATGCTGGTCGAGCAGGCCGCCGAAGCCTTCCTGATCTGGCGCGGCGTGCGCCCGGACACCCGCGAACTCCTCACCACACTGCGTGCATAAAACATAACGATGGCAAAAAAAGGCATGGCAAGCGGCGCTTCCCTTGGGTCAAGCAAACATCAGCGTCGCTGGATCAAATGGATCTTCCTGGGCCCGATCCTGGCCTTCATCCTGCTGCAATTGTATTTCTTCGTGCAAGTGTGCTGGTTCGTCTGGTTCAATCCCAGTTCGACCAGTTTCATGCGCCAGCAGTTATCCGAATTGCGCGAAAAGAATCCGAATGCCGAGCTGAAACACCAGTGGGTACCCTACGACCGCATTTCGAATAACCTGAAGCGCGCCGTGGTCGCCTCGGAAGACGCGAATTTCGCCGATCACCCGGGCGTGGACTTCGATGCGCTGGAACGGGCCTATAACCGGAATAACCGCAAGCACAAGGTGGTGGGCGGCGGCTCCACCATTACCCAGCAATTGGCGAAAAACCTGTTCCTGTCCGGCTCGCGCAGCTATATCCGCAAGGGCCAGGAAATGATCATCGCCTTCATGCTGGAGTCGGTGATGAGCAAGCGCCGTATCCTGGAAGTGTATTTGAACGTGGTCGAATTCGGCCGCGGCGTGTTCGGCGCGGAAGCGGCGGCGCGCTATTACTTCCGCACCCCGGCGGCGAATCTCGCCCCGGCCCAGGCCGCGCGCCTGGCCGTGATGCTGCCCAATCCCCGTTATTACGACCGTCACCGCAGCACCAATTACCTGATCAAAAGGACCAGCCTGATCCAGCGCCGGATGGGTGCGGCAGAGTTGCCCTGATTCATTTATTTAAATCGTCGAAAAAACGCCGAAGACGGGGCAAAACCGTTGTTTCGGGGTGGCCGCGCACGGGGTGAACGAGTACACTTGCGTCAGTTTTGATTCCGGCCGAGAAAGCGCGCATGATCAACGTATTTGTCCTACAAAATGGCCGTCTGAACCAGGTCCCGATCGCGTCGCGCGCGGACCTGGAGAATGCCACGCCTGTCTGGGTCGATCTCACCGATCCCGACGACGACGAGCGCGCCTGGGTCAAGGCCATCTACGGCGTCTCGCTGCCGGGCGAGGACGAAGTCTCGGACATCGAGGCGTCGGCCCGCTACTACGAAGCCGAAAACGGCGATTTGCACCTGCGCACCGATTTCCTGCTCGAGGAAGAAGACGGCCCCTCGCGCGTGGTCACCGTCGCCTTTATCTTGTCGGGCAAGATGCTGTTCTCGATGCACTCCGACGATTTGCCGGTGTTTCGCCTGGTGCGCATGCGCGCGCGTTCGCGCCCCGGCTCGATCGGCGATTACATGGACGTGCTGCTCGATTTGTACGCGACCGACGCCGAATACTCGGCCGATGCGCTGGAAGGCATCTATGAAAGCCTGGAAGAAGTCAGCCAGCGCGTGCTGCAAAAGGAATTCACCGACCAGGACGCGGCCGCCGCGCTGAACGCCATCGCCCACGAGGAAGACTTGAATGGCCGCATTCGCCGCAACATGATGGACACGCGCCGCGCCGTGAGTTTCCTGATGCGCGGACGCCTGCTGAATGCCGAACAATTCGACGACGCGCGCCAGATTTTGCGCGACATCGAATCGCTGGATGGCCACACTTCCTTCCTGTTCGACAAGGTGAACTTCCTGATGGACGCCACCGTCGGCTTCATCAACATTAACCAGAACAAGATCATCAAGATCTTCTCGGTGGCCTCGGTAGCCTTCCTGCCGCCGACCCTGATCGCCAGCATCTACGGCATGAACTTCCATAAATGGTTCCCGGAGCTGGACTGGACCTATGGTTATCCGTTCGCGCTGGGCCTGATGGTGGCGAGTGCGATTGCGCCGCTGTGGTACTTCCGCCGCCGCGGCTGGCTGAAACTGGCCTGAAGCTCGCCTGACACCGTCCTCGGCGCATGGTCGAGCCGCCATGGCTCAACCATGCGCCAGGCGTTTTGTGCAGCGCATATCATTGAATTGTCAAAATCACCACCAAGGACAATTCCAATGTCGTCTGCCACGATCAGTCCGGGCTACCGCAGTGCGCCCGGCCGGCTTCATACCATCCTGCTCGCGGGAACCGTTCCCCTGTTCCTGGGCGCAGTGCTGAGCGATCTCGCCTACCAATCTTCCTATCAAATCCAGTGGAGTAACTTCGCCTCCTGGCTGCTGGCCGGCGCCGAGTTGTTCTGCGGCCTGGCGCTGCTGGCCGCGCTGATCAATCTGGTCCGCGCCAGGCAAAAGGGCGGGCAAACCCTGTACTTCCTGTTGCTGCTGGCAACCTTTGTCCTGGGCCTGATTAATTGCTTCCAGCACGCCAAGGATGCATGGGCCGTCATGCCGGCGGGCCTGGTGCTGTCGATCATTGTTTTCCTGCTGTCTTGCCTGGCGGCCTGGGTCGGCCTGGCGCCACGCGTGGGAGGTGTGCAATGAAGCGCTCGAACGCACTGGCATTCATGAGCATCGCGCTGCTGCTGGGCGCATGCGGAGAGAAGGGCGCCGACACCCAGGCGCGCGGACCGGATCCCAAGTTGCCGGAACAGCAACGCGGTTTGCTGCCGAGCATGAAGATCGCCGAGCCGACGCCCTGGGGCGACCAGAAGCCGACCGTACCCGAGGGTTATAGCGTCACGGCGATTGCCACCGATTTGCAGATCCCGCGCCAGACCCTTGTGCTGCCGAACGGTGACATCATCGTGGCCGAAGGCCGTGGCGGCAGCGCGGCCAAGCTCAAGCCGAAGGACGTGATTGCCGGCTACATCAAGGCCAAGGGCAATACCAAGGTGAAAAGCGGCAACCGCCTGACCCTGCTGCGCGACGCCGATGGCGACGGCAAATACGAACTGAAGACCGTCTTCGCCGAGAACCTGAATGCGCCTTATGGCCTGGCGTTTGCCAACAACAAGCTGTACGTGGCCAACCAGGACGAGCTGGTCAGCTTCGACTACCAGGAAGGCCAGACGAAGGCCGCCGGCGCGCCGGCCAGCGTGGCCAAGCTGCCGTCGCAGATCAACCACCACTGGACCAAGTCGCTGGCCGTTAGCGCGGACGGGCGCTTCCTGTACGTTGGCATCGGCTCGAACAGCAACATCACCGAGCGCGGCATGGAAGCCGAACTGAACCGGGCCGAGGTGTGGCAGATCGACGCCGCCACCGGCGCCCACAAGCCCTACGCCACCGGCATCCGCAACCCGACGGCGCTGGCGATGCACCCGGAAACCGGGCAATTGTTTTCCGTTGTGAACGAGCGCGACGAGCTCGGCCCGGACCTGGTGCCCGACTACCTGACCTCGGTGCGCGAAGGCGGCTTCTATGGCTGGCCGTACAGCTACTGGGGCCAGAACGTCGACCCGCGCGTGATGCCGAGCGATCCGAAAAAGGTGGCCGCCGCCATCAAGCCGGACTACAGCCTGGGCTCGCACGTGGCCGCGCTGGGGCTGTCGTTCTCGCAGGCGGCGATGGGCGAGAAGTTTGCCAACGGCGCCTTCGTCGGCGAGCACGGCAGCTGGAACCGCGATGCGCCGGTCGGCTACAAGGTGATCTTCGTGCCGTTTGCCAACGGACGTCCTTCCGGCCAGCCGATCGACTTCGTCACCGGCTTCCGCACCGAAGAAGGCAAGACGCGCGGCCGTCCGGTCGGCGTGACCGTCGATCCGCGCGGGGCGCTGATCGTGGCCGACGACCTGGCCAACACCGTGTGGCGCGTGACCCGCAACCGCTAAGCGCGGTTCAGTCCGGCAGCTGGCCGACCAGGATCAGGGAGGCCGGCTTGCCGGTATGCGGGTGCAAGGGCTCGCGCAGTGCGCGGATGCGCAAGCCATTGTTTTCGAACAGCGCGATCCAGCTGGACAGGGTGCGGAAATACCAGGGCGGCGCGTCCCGGAAGCCGCTGTTGAAACCGGCCCAGCTGCCTTCGCGCCAGCCATCGACATAAGCGGCGTCGCCGCAGGCCAGTACCGGGTGCACGGTTTGCACGACCAGGTGGCCGCCCCGGCGCAAATAAGCAGGCGCCGCGCGCAACAGGCCATCCACCGCTTCATTTCCGATCAGCGAAAAATTGCAGACCGCCAGGTCGGCGGACAATTGCAATTCGCCGTCCGCGATCTGTTCGTACGACAGGCAGCGGAATGTGCCGCCGCCGGCCGCCTGCGCCTGTTCGACCAGGGCGGGAATCGCATCCACGCCGACCATCTTTACTTCCGGTAGCGCCCGTACCAGCCAGCCTTCGCCGCAACCGAGATCGACGGCCGTAGCGGGCGCATAAGCACGCACCGTCTCGACGATCGCCGCATTCGTGACCAGGGTGCGGCTTTCGATTTCGCCATTGCGAATCGCGGCAATCCAGGGATCGCTGTTCCGCTGCCAGGATGCGATGATCGTGCTGTCGCGCTGCGTGGACATATGCGCTCCGTCAAAAAAGACCATTATGCCGCCATTGATGAGGCCAGGGGGCAACCGGAAGCCACGTTATTTTCTGTCCAGACACTCGTTACTGATGAGAAAATCCCAACGGAACACCCGGTGCTCCGGTTCGAGACGGCCACATTTTTGAAGGAGATGTCATGCGGCGATGGTTGCTTTTGCTGGCCCTGGTCACCGTGCTTGCCGGCTGCAAGGGCCGGCCTGGCGAAGCGGGAAGCGCTGTGCCGGCGGCGCAGGAAGTCGGCGTCCAGCACAAGCGCGCTGCCGGGGGCGCGTACGAACATGAGATCGAACTGGAAGTGCCGACCGGCCATACGCGACAAGTATATGAGGCTGCCCAGCAAGCTTGTGCGGCACTGCCCGAGCGCGGCTGCACCCTGCTGGAGGCGAGCATCCGCGCCGACAACGAACCCGGCGCGATTGTCCAGATGCGCATCGTGCCCGAGGGCGTGAACAAGGTGTTGGGCGCGCTGAATGGCCGCGGCAAGGTGGTGACGCAGTCGAGCAAAGGCAAGGACCTGGCGGAACCGATCCAGGATGGCGAACGCAAGATGGCGATGCTGACCGGTTACCGCGACCAGTTGCACACCCTGGCACGCCAGCGCACGCTCGATCCGGACGCCTTGATCAAGCTGCACCGCGAGCTTGCCGAAGTACAGAGCGAGATCGACGCCGCTGCGACCGCGCAGGCACAGCTGCACCGGCGGGTGGATACCGAACTGCTGACGGTAGAGATGCACGAACACGCCAAGGCGGGCCGGGCAGGGAAGGTCAGGCAGGCCGTGGACGATTTCGGCGACGATTTGTTGCAGGGTATCGCCGCGTTGATCACCTTCGTCGCTTCGACGCTGCCCTTCATCCTGGCCGGCAGTGTCGTCTTTATCGTATGGCGCCGCTTGCGTGCGAAGCGCCGCGCTGCGTCGGCATTGGTATCGGAAAAACGCTGACAGGCTTTGCCGGCCTATGCTCGGGCACCGCTTCCGGTGCTCGATCATTCGCATTCTTGCTACACCTATTGGTAAACAGGCGCGGCTTTTCTTATATAAGAAAATCCATTGCCTGATCGTTTGCAGCGCATGGTTATACTGATCCGTTTTGATCGAAGACGTCGTGCCAGAAATGCCGCTCACTACCGTACAAGAAAACCAGGCGCCCGGCGGCGCGATGCTGCACCTCGTTTGTCCTGCCCAGAAACGCCTGTTACCGGTGTGGGCCGGCTTCGCATGGCTCCTCCTGGTGTGGAGAAGCGTGAGCTTGCATGAGGCATCCGACAGACAGCCTTGGTTAACGTCATTCCTGGTGATTGGTTTCGGTTTGTTTGCACTCGTCTCGCTGTATCGCAGCTTCGTGTTCCACGAAACGCTCTGCATCTACAAGGGAAGCGACATACCGAAACGCGGCAAGCGTGTCGTCGCAGCGGACAAGGTGCGTTCGGTGCGCGTATTACCCGTTCCGGGCAGCGCGACGCAGGAAGCGAAATGGGGCGCACTTGGTTTTGCGCGGGGGCTGATCGATATCGGCACCGATACTGGTTCGCTTCGTTTCGGCGTAGGACTCGATATCGTCCAGTCCGCAGCGGCAGCAGAAAGGATTGCCCGCTTCTGCGGCTTGCAGCCCGAGGCTGCGCATGCTGATGTCGCCAACTGCACGCCCGAGCAATAAAGGTCTGTTGCAATACCTTGTCACACCCATTTACGCTTCTTTACGCCTCACAACGGTGCAATGCCGGGCCGAGGTTTTACAATGGAGGCTTTCAGCCTGCCGAGCTCGCCTCAATACCGATGATTCGGTATCGATGAAGCGCGCTGCACGCGGCGCCACTTCAACGTCAATAAGCATTCACCGATGGTTCAACGAATTCGTTCCACACAAGGTCGCTTCCACTCTGGCGCGGCCGGCGCCTCGCCGCGCAGGCAGGCCCTGTATCTCGCGGTCGCCCTGGCAGTATGCGAGCTGGGCGCCATGCGTCCGGCGCTGGCGCAGGCTGACTCCGCTACGCCAGTTCCCGCCACGACAGCCGCACCGGCCGCGCGTACGGCGCCGCAATCCGCTCCCGCCGCCACCGCTGCATCTACCCCGGCCGCCGTGGCAGCCGAGGCCGCACCCCAGCAGATCCAGTCCGTCAACGTGGTCGGCGAGCGCCAGAACAACCGCATCGACCGCCAGGTCTATGACGTGAAGTCCGACGTGAACGCCTCGAACGGCAGCGCCGCCGATGCGCTCGGCAACGTGCCGTCGGTAGCGGTCGACGCCGACGGCACGGTGTCGCTGCGCGGCAGCACCAATGTCCAGATCCTGGTCGACGGCAAGCCCTCGGCCATGCTGCAAGGCGAGAACCGCGGCTCGGCGCTGCAGGCGATGCCGGCCGAGGACATCGACTCGGTCGAGGTGATCAACAACCCGGGCGCGGAATTCGGCAACGAAGGCGGCGGCGGGCCGATCCTGAACCTGGTCATGAAGCGCAACCGCCGTCCGGGCGGCTTCGGCGCGGCGAACGTCAACGCGGGCACGGCCGGCCGTCATAACGCGGCGCTGAACGGCGCCTACAACAGCGGCCTGTGGGGCTTCCAGGGCGGCGTCAACGTGCGCAAGGACGGCCGCGATTCGACCTATGAAAGCGAGCGCGAACGCATCGACCCGGTGACCGGGGCCAGCCAGCGCAGCACCCAGCAGTCGACCAGCAACGGCCTGAACGAGAGCGTCGGCGTGCGCGGCCAGGTGACCTACAACCTGAGCCAGGACGACACGCTGGAAGCCGGCGTCGGCCTAATGAAGCGCAACAACGACCAGCAAGGCCTGGACCATTACAGCGTGTTCGACGCGGACGGCAACACGACCAGCGACTATTCCCGCACCACGCGCCGCAACGGCGACAGCAGCAACAACCAGGCGAACGTGCGCTGGGACCACAAGGGCGAGAAGCTGGGCGAGCTGTTCAAGATGGACCTGCGCGTGTCGACCAGCGACAACGACAGCGAAACCGACTACGCGAATACCTACACGGTGACGCCGCCGCGCGCGGCCGACAGCCGCAACCTGCAGGACGTCGACAATTCGACCCGCATCATCGACTACACCGGCGACTACGAGTTGCCGCTGGAAAGTGGCGCCATCGTCAAGGTCGGCTACAAGATCGCCGACAACAAGAGCGAGTTCGACACCCGCTACTACGATTTCGACCTGGCCTCGGGCGCCCAGAGCGTCAACGACCGCCGCACGAATGCCTTCGAGATCGACGAGCGCAATACCGCGCTGTATGGCTCCTACCAGTGGAAGGTAAACGAGCGCTGGGGCGCCCAACTGGGCCTGCGCGCCGAGCATACCGACATGGACCTGAAGCAGGTGACCAGCCGCATCGAAACCGGTAACAGTTACCTGAACTGGATGCCGAGCGCGTTTGCCACCTATAAACTCGCCGAGAAGACCAACCTGCGCTTCTCGTACTCGCACCGCATCCGCCGTCCGGGCGCCAACGAGTTGAATCCTTTCGTGGTCTACCGCGACGAGCTCAACGAGTCGAGCGGCAATCCCTTCCTGAAGCCGGTGCAGACCGATTCCTTCGAGGTCGGCTACGAAACCAAGGCCGGCGTGCTCGATGCCAACGTGCGCGCCTACTACCGCAACGAGCGCGACACCATCCGCAGCCGCCAGCTGGCGGTGAGCGACACCGTGATCCTGACGACGCTGGAAAACGGCGGCAGCAACCGATCCGGCGGCCTCGAATTCACGCTCAGCGGCAAGGTGACGCCGAAGCTGTCGATCAATACCAGCGGCAACGTGTTCGTGGCGGAGCAGCAGCAGATCGACTTGCTGGGCGTCGAGAGCAAGCGCAGCGCGACCTCGGTGAACGTGCGCGGGCGCCTGAATTACCAGCTGACTCCGCTCGACCAGGTGCAATTGATGTTCAACGCACAGGGCAAGACCCTGACCGGCTATGGCTACCGCGAACCGAGCGCCACCGCCGACCTCAGCTACCGCCGCAATTTGAGCCAGAGTTTGACGCTGGTGGTGAACGCGCGCGATATCTTCAGCTCGCAGAAACAGGAAACGGTCACCGACTCGGCCACGCTGAAGGAATACTCGGTGCGCCGCTTCGACGGGCCGGTGGTCTTCGTCGGCCTGTCCTATCGCTTCGGCGGCGTGCAGGCGAACCGGCGCCAGGATGGGCCGCCGGGCGAGGGCTGGCGTCCGCCGCCGGGCGGCATGCCGCCGGGTGGTTTCGGCGGTGGCCCGGGCGGACCGGGAATGTGATGCGGTTGATGAAATAAAATTTCATTTCCGAGCATGGTTTGAAATTTTATTTCGCGGGCGGCACCAGCGCTTCGCTGAAGCCGGCGCCGCCATCTTCGCAGCGCAGGTGCCTGAGCGTCTTGCCGCGTCGCTCGACGGTGAGGCCGTCTTCGAATTCGGGTGTCGTGCCGTCGTCCGCACGGCCGATACGGCTGTAGAGCGTGTAGGTATAGCCGCCGCGCGCAAAGGCCACCGAGGTGATGCCGCCGCCGATCAGGGGCGTGCTGCCGACCTTGAACGCCGCCCGTGCGCGCTGGCCCGGCGCCGGGTATTCCAGCTCCAGCGCCGCCGGCAAGCCGAAGCGGTAGTGCAGGCCGCCGTCCGAGCTCGGCGCGCGGCACAACGACACCAGCTTGCCTTCCACGCGGCAGGCAAACACCACGGGTTCGCCGGCCAGGCACAGCGACGCGGCCGGCGCCTGCGCCCAGCCTGGCGTACCGAAGCAGCAGCACAGCGCTGCCGCCAGCCATTCAGATCCCCAATGCTTTCTTGATGTTCGCAAGGCGCGCTCCGCGGTCGCTCAGTCCATTCAAGCCGCCGTTGACGGCGCGGGTGACCGCTTCCAGGTCGTCGGCATCGGCCAGCGCATTGACTTTACGCGCATCCCAGTAGTGGAAGGCCGATTCGATGGCGTATTTGAGGTCGCTCAGCAGCAGGTCGGGTTCCAGCACAAAGTCGCGTGGGTCGTTCGCATCGCGCGCATTGTGGGCAGCCGTGAAGGCGGCGTAATTGTCCTTGCCGGTCAACTGGATCAGGCCGCGCCCGCGGTAGCGGAAGCCGTCGCCCGAGGCTTCGCTCCCGTTGCCGAGGCGGTCGGCGTACACATAAGCGAGCAGGTGCTCGGCGTTACCCGCATAAAAATCCGACGCGCTCCACAACTTGGGGCGCAAGCGCGCCGGCTGGCCGTCGGCGCCGAGGCGGCATTCGTCGAGCGCGCGGTCGTACTGCGCCTGCCCGCCCTTGCAGCCGAACACCTGGCGCATGCGCACCGCCGTATAGCGGCCATTTTCCTCGGTCGCGCGGAAGCTGCTTTCGTGCCCGATCTGGGCCAGGAAGTGGGCGATGCGCAGCGGCGTGTCGACCCGGTAGCGGCGCGCGCTGGCGTTCAGCCCGTCGACGATGGCGGCGTAATAGCTTTCTGCATTGGTGGGCTCGGCGATGCGCAGCAGCGCCACGCTGACGGCGAATGGCACGCCTTCGGCTTGCGGCAGGGGAGGCGGCGAACGCGGCACGTGCGAACGGGGCACGCGCGAGCGCGGGCTGCCGGGTAAGGATCGTCGAAGTCGCACCATGGTCGCCTCCAGCCGCAGTGGAAGCATGATGACACAGCGCGCGGCCGGTTCCGCACCGCCGGCTTGCCTGAAGTTTGAGGTGGCATAAAAGCCGCGCGCAGCATCGGTTACCCGCGTCAAGTAACCCATCTTTCATATTTTTACGCGGCGCTTGTTGACTTTGAAATGAGAATCGTTATCATTCACATTCTTATTACGCTGCTGGTTGCATTGCGTTTCGATTGATGACCCGTGTGCAACACCAGCCCGTTGTTCTTTTTTCTGCTAATCACTCGAGGTCTCTGATGGAAATGCATGTGCACGCACGTGGGCGCTATAACTTGAACCGCATTGCCCTGGCGGTTGCCATGGCCGTGCCGCTGCTTGCGCATGCCGAGGCCGACGAAGTCGTGAATGAACCCGCTGCCGACCAACCGATCCAGCAGGTGCAGATCCGCGCCCAGAAGGCCCCAGCCGCCGCTTCCTATAACTCGGACGTCGTGAGCGGCCCGACGCCGCTGTCGCTGTCGCCGCGCGAGACGCCGCAATCGATCACCGTGGTCAACCTGCAGCGCATCGAAGACCAGCAGATGACCACCGTGTCCGACATCGTCGACAACGTCACCGGCGTCTCGGTCAACCAGTACGAAACCAACCGCGCCGGTTTCACCTCGCGCGGCTTCGACATCGACAACCTGCAGATCGACGGCATTGCGACCACCTACGACCAGGCCTGGAGCGCCGGCGAAGTCTCGAGCAGCCTGGCGACCTACGAACGCGTGGAAGTGGTGCGCGGCGCCACCGGCCTGATGACCGGCGCCGGCAACCCGTCGGCCGCGATCAACCTGGTGCGCAAGCATGCCGACAGCAAGGAAGTGAAGGGCTGGCTCGAAGGCGGCATCGGCCGCTGGAACGAAAAGCGCGTGCTGGGCGACGTCTCGACCCCGCTGAACACGAGCGGCAGCGTGCGTGCGCGCTTCGTCGGCGAATACACGGGCGGCGACAGCTGGATCGACGCCCTCAGCAACCGCAACCACACCCTGTACGCCACCATCGCCGCCGACCTGTCGCCGACCACGCTGCTGCAGGCCGGCTACAGCCACCAGGACCTGCACGCCAAGGGCCCGATGTGGGGCAGCCTGCCTTATTGGTACAGCGACGGCACCAAGACCAACTGGGACCGCTCGAAGACCACGGCCGCCGACTGGACCGCCTTGCCCTCGACCTACGACAACGGCTTCGTCGACCTGACCCACAGCTTCGGCAACGGCTGGAAGGTGCGCGCCAACTACAACCATGGCGAGCGCCGCGGCGACTCCTACCTGCTCTACCTGTCGGGCATGCCCGACCGCCTGACCGGCGCCGGCATGAGCGATTTCTCGGGCTCGTATCACACCCGCACGAAGCAGAACGACGTCGGCCTGCACGTCTTCGGCGAGTTCGATGCGCTGGGGCGCAAGCACGAAGTCTCGTTCGGCTACATGCGCATGAAGCAGACCTTCAATTCGGACAACCGCGCGGCCGATTTCGGCGGCGCGAGTTCGACCGTCACCGACTTCAACAACTGGAACCCGTCCGCCTACCCGACCCCGAACTGGGGCGAGCTGACTTTCTACGAGCGCAGCGCCACGAAGCAGGAAGCGCTGTACGGCGTCACCCGCCTGAGCCTGGCCGATCCGCTGAAGCTGATCGTCGGCGCGCGCGTCACGGACTACGAAAAGAACGGCGTCGGCCTGTGGACGGCGGCCTACTCGATCAAGCACGACCACGAAGTCACGCCGTATGCCGGCCTGGTGTTCGACATCAACCAGAATTATTCGGCCTACGCCAGCTACACCGACATCTTCCAGCCGCAGAACAACCGCGACCTGGCCGGCAACCTGCTCGACCCGATCGTCGGCAAGAACATCGAGGCCGGCGTCAAGGGCGAGTTCTTCGACAAGCGCCTGAACGCCTCGCTAGCCGTGTTCCAGATCAAGCAGGACGGCCTGGCCCAGGAAGCGGGCCTGGTCGACCGCGGCGGCGCCACGCCGGAAGTCTATTACCGCGCCGCCGCCGGCGCCAAGAGCCGCGGCTTCGAGTTCGACCTGACCGGCCGCCTGGCCCAGGGCTGGAACGCCACCGCCGGCTACACCCAGTTCCGCGCCAAGGATGCCGACGGCGCCGATTTCAACAGCATCTACCCGCGCCGCCTGCTGCGCGTGTTCACCACCTACCGCCTGCCCGGCGAGTGGGACAAGCTGACGATCGGCGGCGGCGTGAACTGGGAAGGCCGCACCTGGACCCTCGACCCGAACGCGCCGGCCAGCACCGACGGCATCATCGAGCAGAAGGACTTCGCGCTGGTCAACCTGATGGCGCGCTACGAATTCAGCCCGCAACTGTCGGCCCAGCTGAACCTGGACAACGTGACCGACAAGACCCACTTCGGCATGTTCGCGGCCTACGGCGGCATCAACTACCGCGCGCCGCGCAGCGCCACGCTGACGCTGCGCTACCGCTTCTAACGCATCGACAAGACAAAGAGGAGGCCGAGATGCGCGCATTCTGGACCCTGGTCCACCGTTACTTCGGCCTGCTCACGGCCGCCTTCCTGTTCGTCAGCGGCGTCACCGGCGCCGTGATCTCCTGGGACCACGAGCTCGACGATCTGCTTAATCCGCACCTGATGGAGGCGCACACGCCGGGTAAGGCGCAGGACGCGCTGGCGCTGGCGCGCCAGGTCGAGGCGCGCTATCCGGACATCCGCGTCTCCTACATCCCGCTGCAGCCGGAGGCGGGCGAGTCGCTGGCGCTGGGCGTGTCGCCGCGCTACGACACCAGGACCGGCGAACTCACGCAACCCGGCTTCAACCAGGTCTTCCTCGACCCGGTAACCGGCGCCGAGCTGGGCAAGCGCGAGTGGGGCGCCGTGTGGCCGATCACCAAGGAGACCTTCGTCTCCTTTCTGTACCGCCTGCACTACACGCTGCACATCCCGGAAATGTGGGGCATCGACCGCTGGGGCATCTGGCTGATGGGCGCGATCGCCATCGTCTGGATGGTGGACAGTTTTGTCGGCTTTTATCTCACCCTGCCGGTGCGCCGGCGCCAGGCCGCGGTGGCGGCGGCAGCCCTGCACAACAAGCTGGAGCCGGCCGGTAAGTCCTGGTGGCAGCGCTGGCAGCCGGCCTGGAAGGTGCGCTGGAAGGGCGGCTCGTCGAAGCTGAATTTCGACCTGCACCGCGCCTTCAGTTTGTGGACCTGGGTGCTGCTGTTCATCCTCGCGTTCACCGCGTTCTCGCTGAACCTCTACCAGGAGATTTTCTATCCGGTGATGAGCAAGGTGTCGCACGTGACGCCGACGCCTTTCGACACCCGTCCGATGGCCGACAAGCAGCACCTGATCGAGCCGAAGGTGCCGATGGCCGAGGCGGTGCAGGTGGCGAACGCCGAGGGCGTGCGGCGCGGCTGGACCGATCCGGTGGGCGGCATCTATTACTCGCAGGAGTTCGGGATCTACATGGTCAGCTTCTTCCAGCCGGGCGGCGACCATGGCACCGGCGGCGTCGGGCCGGCCCTGCTGTACTACGACGGCGTGAACGGGGCCTTATTGGGCGAGCGCCAGCCGTGGAAGGGGACGGCGGCGGATATCTTCGTGCAGGCCCAGTTCCCGCTGCACTCGGGCCGCATCCTGGGGCTGCCGGGGCGGATCCTGATTTCCTTCATGGGCGTGGTGGTGGCCATTCTGAGCGTGACCGGGGTGATCATCTGGTGGCGCAAGCGGGCGTCGCGCAGGGTGGTGGTGGCGCAGCGCAAGGAGGTGATGGCGCGGGCCTGATTCGTCCGCTCGCAATATCGTGGCGCTGAGCCGTAAGGTGGGCACCCCGTGCCCACGCGGACGTTTGCGTCATGTTGGCCGCTGAGCGCGGCGTTGAAGACATCGAACCCGACACGTTATCGCGGATCATCCGCACACGTTCCGGTGGCGCAAAAGGCGCGGTGAAAATTACGCCAACATATGCATCGTTCCGCGTGGGCACGGGGTGCCCACCCTACGATCTCGACAGCTAACGATATGATCGAGGCGCGTGACTTCACGCGCCGTGCCGAACGATCAAACCAGCTTCGCGAACACCCGCTTTGCCGCCTCCACCGTCTCGGCAATCACCGCATCATCATGCGCCGCCGACACGAACCCCGCCTCGAACATCGCCGGCGCGAAGTACACGCCTTCCTCCAGCATGCCGTGGAAGAAGGCATTGAAGCGCGCCTTGTCGCCGGCCATCATCTGGCCATACGACGCCGGGATGGTCTCGCTGAAGTACATGCCGAACATGCCGCCCACCGAGTCGCCGCAGAAGGCGATGCCCGCTTCCTTGGCCGCCGCCGTCAAGCCGGCCACCAGCTTCTCGCCGGTCGCGGTCAGCTGTTCATAAAAGCCCGGCTCCTGGATCAGCTTCAGCGTGGTCATGCCCGCCGCCACCGCCACCGGGTTGCCCGACAGGGTGCCGGCCTGGTAGACAGGCCCGATCGGCGCCATCTTCTGCATCAGTTCCGCCTTGCCGCCGAAGGCCGCCACCGGCAGGCCGCCGCCGATGACCTTGCCCAGCGCGGTCAGGTCAGGGGTGATGCCATACATCTCCTGGGCGCCGCCCAGGCCGACGCGGAAACCGCACATCACTTCGTCGAAGATCAGCACGGCGCCATGTTCCGTGCACAGCTCGCGCATGCGGGTCAGGAATTCCGGCGTGGCGCGGATCAGGTTCATGTTGCCGGCCACCGGCTCGACGATCACGCAGGCAATCGTCTCACCCATCGAGGCGAATGCTTCTTCCAGCTGGGTGACGTTGTTGTAGTCGAGGACCAGGGTGTGCTTGACGAAGTCTTCCGGCACGCCGGCCGAGGTCGGGTTGCCGAAGGTGAGCAGGCCCGAGCCGGCTTTCACCAGCAGCGAATCGGCGTGGCCGTGGTAGCAGCCCTCGAACTTGACGATCTTGTCGCGACCGGTGGCGCCACGGGCCAGGCGCAGCGCGCTCATGGTCGCTTCGGTGCCGGAGGAGACCAGGCGCACCTGCTCGATCGACGGCACCAGCTTGATGATTTCTTCGGCGATCTCGATCTCGCCTTCGGTCGGCGCGCCGAAGGACAAGCCGTTGGCGGCCGCGTCCTGCACCGCCTTGATCACTTGCGGATGCGCGTGGCCGACGATGGCCGGGCCCCAGGAACCGATGTAGTCGATGTAGCGCTTGCCGTCGGCGTCCCAGAACCAGGGGCCTTCGGCGCGGGTGATGAAGCGCGGGGTGCCGCCGACCGAGCGGAAGGCGCGCACCGGGGAGTTCACGCCGCCCGGGGTACTTTGCTGGGCGCGTTCGAACAGGATGTCGTTGCGGGAAGTGTTGGTTTGTTCAATAGTCATGTTGGGAACCTTGTCTTGTTATTGCCGGCCCAGCGCAAACTGGGTGCGGTGGAAACGGTTGGGAACGAGCTTGCCCATGCCGAAGCGGCGGGCGTGGCGCAGGGCGCCATAGGTAAATTCCTGGGCCGCGGCCAGGGCCTCGGGCGCGTCCAGGCCTTGCGCCATCAGCGCGGCCAGCGCGCCCGACAGCGTGGTACCGGCGCCGACGAACGGCCCGGCCAGGTGCTGCCAGTCGATGGTGGTGACGGCGCCGTCGCGGTCGAACAGCGTGTTCGCGCGGTTGTGGCCGCTGCCCTGGGTGCAGGTGACCAGCACGTACTGGCAGCCGCGTCCGGTGAGTTCGGCGACCTCGGCTTCCAGCGTGCTGTCGGTGCCGGGTTCGCGCCAGGATTCCGCCATGCGGCCGAGTTCGGATTGGGACAGCATCAGCACCGTGGCCTGGGGTGCCAGGATCTGGCGGATCGCGGCGACCGTGTCCTCGTCGGACATGCCGGCGTCGGGCAGCGAGGACAGGAAGGGATCGACGATCAGCGGCACGTCGGCGTAGTCGGAGACGATTTCGGCGATGGCTGCGGCCTGCTCGATGCTGGCGATGGCGCCGATCTTGACTGCCGCGACCGGCATGTCCTCGAGCACCACGCGCGCCTGGTCGGCCATCCAGCCGGTGTCGAGCTCATGGAGTTCCTCGACGCGCGCGCTGTCGGCCACCAGCAAGGCGGTGGGAACGGAGAGAGCGTGGCAGCCGAAGGCCGCGAAGGTAGCGAGGTCGGCTTGTACACCGAGGGCGCCGACGGGGTCCAGTACGCCAAATGTGAGAATCAGCGGAGACGATTGGTTTTGCACGGCGGGTAGATTAAGATACCTGATTCCCCATTTTACTAGATAGAAGGAACGACACCGTGAGTAACGAAACGACGGCGACCGCGTACCAGACCTGGATGTGCCTGATTTGCGGCTGGGTCTACGACGAAGAAGCGGGCGCGCCGGAAGATGGCATCGCACCCGGCACCCGCTGGGCCGACGTGCCGATGAACTGGACTTGCCCGGAATGCGGCGCACGGAAAGACGATTTTGAAATGACCGCTATTTAATAGTGGCCTGTACCGTAGGTGGACGGCGGAGCCGTCCACCCTACACCTGCGCCAGAGCACGTTTCCAGGCTGAATTCGTAGTATTTCTGCCAATCAAGTTATCAAAACCGCCCACACCGATAACTGATTTTCTAGCCCTTCCAACAAGCTTTCCCCCTCGTGATTTGCCCGTAGTTGACTCTGTGCAACACTTTGCGCACAAGCCTACAGCCCTATGCTATCGTTGCGTTCCATGCTGAAGTGAAACGAACATGACGACATCGCAGCACACCAAGCGCCCCACCATCATGGTGATCGACGACAGCAACACGATCCGTCGTTCCGCCGAAATCTTCCTCACCCAGGCCGGGTACGAGGTGGTGCTGGCCGAGGACGGATTCGATGCGCTGGCCAAGATCAACGACCATCACCCGGCCCTGGTGTTCTGCGACATCCTCATGCCGCGCCTGGACGGCTACCAGACCTGCGCCCTGATCAAGAAAAGCGCGCGCTTCCATGCCACGCCGGTGGTCATGCTGTCGTCGAAAGACGGCCTGTTCGACCGTGCGCGCGGCGCGATGGTCGGGTCCAGCGCCTACCTCACCAAGCCCTTTTCCAAAGATTCCCTGCTCGCGGCCGTCCGCGAGCATACGGCCCCAGCGGCCTGATTAACCGAGTACGGAGCCCACCGTGGCCATACACAAGATCCTGATCGTCGACGATTCCCCGACCGAACGCTATTACCTGACCGACATCCTGGTGAAGAACGGCTTTTCCGTTTCCACCGCCGAGAACGGCGAAGACGCGCTGCTGAAGATGCGCGCCGACCGCCCCGAGCTGATCCTGATGGACGTGGTCATGCCAGGCGCCAACGGCTTCCAGGTGACACGCTCGATCGCCCGCGATCCGGAACTGTCGACCGTGCCCGTTATCATCTGCAGCAGCAAGAACCAGGAAACTGACCGCATCTGGGGCATGCGCCAGGGCGCCCAGGATTATTTCGTCAAGCCGGTCGACCCGCAACTTCTGCTGGCGCGCATCGCCGCCCTCGGCGCCTGATGAACGCCGCTGCCACCGGCCCGGACCTCGCGCCAGCCGACCCGGCCCCGTCGCCGAACGCCCTGCGCCGCACGCGCCTGCGCGATTACCAGGCGCAGCTGCTGGCGCGCGTGCAGGCGGCGCAGGACGGCAGCACCCAGGCCGTGCACCAGCTGGGCGTGTCGATCGGCGGCACGCGCTATCTGCTGGAGCTGGCCGAGGCCGGCGAGATCGTGCCGCCGGTGACGCTGGCGCGCGTGCCGCGCACCCAGCCCTGGTACCTGGGCCTGGCGAATATCCGCGGCAGCCTGCTCGGCGTGGTCGACCTGGCGCGCTACCTCGATCCGGCCAACAACGCCGCCGGCCCGGACGCGCGTTTCCTGTCGCTGGCGCCGCGCCTCGGCCTGAAGTGCGCGCTGCTGATCACCCAGGTGCACGGCCTGCGCCGCGCTGAAAGCATGACGCCCGACACGGACGCCGGCGCGCTGCGCCTGGTCGATGCCGACGGCCAGGCCTGGACGCCGCTGTCGCTGGCGGCCCTCGCGCAGGAAGAGCGCTTCCTCCACGTCGGACTCTAATACCGAGTAATCACAACAACAATCAACCCGCTGGACCAGGGAGCCGCAAT
>DAMABW010000001.1:58683-60163 GCA_031999925.1 Massilia sp.
CGCAATGGGAATCATGTCGTTGAATTTTCTGTCGAAGGACAAGAACGGGAACGAGACCGTGCTGTCGTCGCCGGACACCGAATTTGGTAGCGGCCCGGATGGCGCCGCGCTGGCGCTGGCGGGCATCCCGTCCGCAGCGAGCGGCGCCGCCGCCACGGAAACGCCCGGCTCGGCCAACGCGGCCATGCTGCGCCTCGGTCAGCTGATCCGCCCCGGCGCCGGCGCCAGCGAAGACGAAGAAGAAAGCAACCTGAGCCTGCCCCTGATCGGCCACCTGTCGCTGCCGCGCCAGCTGCGCATCCTGCTGGTCGCGTTCGGCGGCGGCATCCTGCTGACCATCCTGGCGATGTGGCAGAACGCCAACGTGAACGCCCGCGTCGCCGCCCAGATCCAGGTGGCCAGTGAAATCCAGCTGCACTCGCAGCGCGTCGGCAAGGCCGCGCCGAACGCGCTAGCCGGCAACGTCGACTCGTTTGCCCAGTTGGCCGAAAGCCGCGCCGAAATCAACCGCGACCTGCGCCTGCTGAGCGGCGGCGGCAGCATCGGCGCCGTGACCGTGCCGGGCGCCAGCGGCCGCCAGGGCGCGCTGCTGGGCCGGGTGCGCGCCACCTGGACCGCGTCCGAACTCGGTTCGGGCAACATCCTGCAGATGAAGGGCGCGCTGATCGGCTTCGACAAGAGCGTGCGCCAGCTCGACGCGCTGGCCACCGAGATGCTGGTGCTGACCGAAGACCTGATGGCCCAGAACGTCGAGCGCGGCGCCAGCGCCCGCGAACTGGCCGCGATCGGCCGCATGATGATGCTGACCCAGCGCCTGGCGCGCGGCGCCAACAGCTTCTTCGCCATCGGCGTGCCGCGCGACGACGCGGCGGTGCGCATCGGCGCCGACAGCGCCGCCTTCGAGCACGCGCTCGACACCCTGCTGGGCGGCGCCGCGGCCCAGCGCAACGACGACCTGCGCGACAAGCTGCGCCAGATCCAGGTGCGTTTCGATGCCTTCCGCAAGGACTTCACGCCCTTCCTCGACAACCCGGTGGCGTACTCGAAGGCGCGCGCTGCCGCCCGCACCATCCACCGCGACAACGAGGAAATGAAGAAGCAGGTCGCCGCGCTGCAGTCCGGCTACCGCGAACAGCAGTCCTCGTCGAACCCGTGGTTCTGGCTGCTGGTGACGGCCTCGATCTTCACCCTGGTGACGGCCTTCTCGATCAGCCGCGTCATGCTGCAGGACTCGCGCAACCGCGCCCGCGGCGCCGAAAGCCGCCGCCGCGAAGCCGAGGCCAGCCGCCAGCTGGCCCAGGCCAAGGAAGAAGAAGCCAAGGCCACCAACGACCAGAACCAGGCCGCGATCCTGCGCCTGATGAACGAACTGCAGGATGTGGCGAACGGCGACCTCACCGTGCACGCCACCGTCTCGGAAGACATCACCGGTGCGATCGCCGATTCGGTCAACTTCACGGTCGAGGAACTGCGCGGCCTG
>DAMABW010000002.1:0-3074 GCA_031999925.1 Massilia sp.
CGGAACTCGACGGCGTGCGCATGCTCGATTTGCCCTGGACCATCCAGCCCGAACACCCGCAAGTGATGGTGTACCCGCGCCAGGTGGACGCCGAGACCCTCGACATGCAGCGCCTGTACGCGCTCGGCATCGATGCCTTCCGCGTGGCGCGCGAAGTGGCCCAGCATCCGGGCAGCGGTTTCGAGCTCGACGGTGTCACCGGCCGCCTGTCGGTGCGCATGAACAATGGCGCATACGCTGTGAAGCGCCAGGAAGCGGCCGCCGTCTACCGCGACGGCATCGGTTTCGAAGCGGTGGCAACCAGGCCATGACATGCCGGCGCGTCTTTCCCCAAAGCAGTCCCAAGGCCGCGACTGGGAGCAGACGGCGCTGCGCTACCTGAAACGCCAGGGCCTCTCGTTTATCGAGGCCAATTTCACCTGCAAAGGCGGGGAGATCGATCTGGTCATGCGCGATGGCGAGACCATCGTCTTCGTCGAAGTCCGCCAGCGTGCCGACAGCAAGCACGGCGGCGCGGCCGCTAGCATCACTCCCGCCAAGATCCGCCGCCTGGTGCGTGCCGCCCAGGTCTACCTGTTGCGCTTTCCCCGTTTGCCCGCCTGCCGGTTCGACGTGATCGCGATTGACGGCGACAAGCTCGAATGGCTGCGCAACGCCATCGAAGCTTAAGCCTGCATGAAGTGTAAGCAATTTTAAAAACGGTTTGCTCGTCCCCCCTTGCCACTGCACTATAATCCCCGGCTATGAACACTCAACGCATCCTCGCTCACTTCCAGGAGAGCGCCGATCTCAAACTGAAGTCGGCTGCGGCTCTGTCCTCCCCCATTTCGCAGGCGGTTGAACTGATGTTCAGCGCCCTGTCCAACGGCAACAAGATCCTGGCCTGCGGCAATGGCGGTTCCGCCGCCGACTGCCAGCATTTCGCTGCCGAACTCGTTGGCCGCTTCGAGCGCGAGCGCTTCCCGCTGCCCGCCATCGCCCTGACCACCGATACCTCGATCATGACCGCGGTCGGCAACGACTATAGTTTCCGCGAGATTTTCTCGAAGCAGGTGCAGGCCTTCGGCCAGGCCGGCGACATCTTGCTGGCGATCTCGACCTCGGGTAATTCGGCCAACGTGCTGGCCGCCGTCGAAGCGGCGCTCGAGCGCGAGATGCGCGTGGTGGCGCTCACCGGCAAGGACGGCGGCGCGCTGGCCAAGCTGCTGACCGATGCCGACGTGCACATCAACGTGCAACATAGCCGTACCGCGCGCATCCAGGAAGTCCACCTGGTCGCGATCCATTGCATTTGCGACGGCATCGACGTTGCGCTTTTCGGAGGAGACGAGAATGAGTAAGACTGGCCAGACCTTGATGAAGCCGTTGACCAGGGTGATCCTGTGCGCTGCACTGTTGGGCTCGCTTCAAGGCTGCGTACCGCTGGTCGTGGGCGGCGCCGCCCTCGGTGCGGCATCCACCATGGACCGCCGCACGCTGGGCGCGCAAACCGAGGACAAGTCGATCACGGTGAAAGCCGAAATCCAGGTGCCGAAGATCGTCGGTTCCGCCGGCCACGTCAACATCGCCAGTTTCAACCGCAAGGTCCTGCTGACCGGCGAAGTGCGCGACGAAGCCATGAAGGCCGCCGTCGAGCGCGAAGTGCGCGGCATCGAGAACGTGGTGTCGGTCATCAACGAACTGGCGGTTGCCGGTCCGTCGAGCTATACCTCGCGCTCCTCCGACGCCCTGATCACCACCAACGTCAAGGCCAGCCTGGTCGAGATGAAAACCATCTCGGCCACCTCGTTCAAGGTCGTCACCGAGCGCGGTACCGTGTACCTGATGGGCCGCGTGACCCAGCGCGAAGGCGACCTGGGCGCGAAGATCGCCCAGAGCGTGTCCGGCGTCCAGCGCGTGGTGAAGATCTTCGAATACATCACCGAAGAAGAACTGCGCACCCAGTATCCGCAATCCTCGACGGTTGCCCTGTAAGACCATGACCGCCGCCTCCCGCTCCTGGATCAAGCCCGCCGCTGCCGCGGCGGTCGTGCTCGCGCTGGCGGGCATCGGCTATGCCACGTTCTACAGCAGGGAGACGGCGCCCGACGTCACCTTCATCAGCATCGCTGGCGACAAGATCAGCACGCAAAATCTGCGCGGCAAGGTGGTGATGGTGAATTTCTGGGCCACCTCGTGTACCACCTGCGTGCACGAGATGCCGGCGATGGTCGACACCTACAACAAGTTCAAGGGCCAGGGCCTGGAATTCGTTGCCGTGGCCATGCAGTACGATCCGCCGAACTACGTCGTCAACTTCACCGAAACGCGCAAGCTGCCCTTCATCGTGGCGATCGATGCAGGCGGCGACATCGCCAAGTCCTTCGGCGACGTGACGCTGACGCCGACCACCTTTGTCATCGGCAAGGATGGCGCCGTGCTCAAGCGCTATGTGGGCGAACCCGACTTTTCCCAGTTGCATGCCCTGCTGCAGAAGGCGCTGGCTGCCGGCTGAGACCGCTTTCGGGCACATCAGGCCGTGCTCGCCTTGCCGCGCTAATTCTCCCTGAGTAAACTGATGCCTCCGACGCGCTATGCGCCAATGCCACAGCACGCCTGACTTAGCGCAAACCTGGGGCATCTGAATCGTCCAAGCTTGATGCGGTCGCCAAGCGCCATCCGGCGCCCATGCTCGCAAAAGGAGATGCAATGGGTCACTTACTTCGCAGGATAGCCTGCACAGCCGCACTGTGCGCGCTGGCCGGCTGCGCGGGACAAACGCGCAAGGCAGACGCCGTCCTGCACTATCAACACGTGGCCAATGCGCACGAAATCCGCTTCACCAATCCGATCGCGCTGTCGGCGGCCTTGTACCGCGTAAGCTACCTGGCGCCGGTCGATTCGGAAGGGTTCTGGGCAATTTTCCTGCTGTGTAATGTCGACGTCGCCGAACATGCGGGGCGCGGCTTCCAATACAACGTCAGTCATTTCCGGGTGTCGTACGCCGGACGCGAAGTCGGCGGCTTGCCGCCCTACAGCCTGCGCTACCAGGGCCAGGCCGACCTGAACAACGACGGCGACCGCCTGCCCATCCT
>DAMABW010000002.1:3084-42556 GCA_031999925.1 Massilia sp.
CCCACGCAAATTTTCCACAGCGGCTTTTATGGCGACCTGAATTACCGCTTCGCCGTGTTCATCCCGAAGGCACTGGATGGCTATGCGGGCGAGCAATTGCAGCTCAGCTACAAGGGGCAACCGGCGATCCTGGTCGGCAACGGCAAGTCGCCGTCGGATCTGCCGGCGGTCGGCGGTACGGCAGCCGGGGTGGCCGCCGCCTGCCTGCCGCCTTGATTAGCCGGCTTTCGGATACAGGATCATCTGGGTGCAGCGGAACAGGGCGATGGTCTTGCCGTTCGCCTCGTCGGTCACCGTCACGTCCCACACCTGCGTGGTGCGGCCCAGGTGGGCGGGCGTCGCCACGGCGGCGATCGCGCCTTCGCGTGCGGTGCCGAGGTGGTTCGATTTCAGTTCGATGGTGGTGAAGCTGTGCGCGCCTTCGGGCAGGTGGGCCATGCAGGCGTAGCCGGCGGCGGTGTCGGCCAGGGTCACCACGCTGCCTGCGTGCAGGTAGCCGTTCGGGGCCAGCAGTTGCTGGCGCACCGGCAGGCGCGCCGCGACGCGGCCTTCGGCGATTTCCAGGATCTCGATGCCCAGGTAGCCGGGCAGGGTGTTGGCGCCGCGTTCGTTGAAGACGTCGGGGGTGAGCTGGTTGTTCATGTGTGCTTGTGACGGATGAGGAATTCGTCATCGTACACTGCGCGTCAGGCCTGCGGCGGAAACCGTACGGTGGGCACTCTGTGCCCACGCGGATGTAGGCGTTATGTTGGCGTTGTTGGAGCCGCGTGGCATGCATTGTGACGCCGCATCTCAAAGCAAGCCGCAACATCCAAACGAAGCCAACATGGTGCAACGTTCCGCGTGGGCACGGGGTGCCCACCCTACTGTTGAGGCTACGCGTCCTTTATGCCCGGCGCTTCTGCTTGCCCCCGCTCCCACCCGCATGCCGCTTGCGCGTCGCCGAATTCTGCTGCTGCAGCATCGAGTCCACCCGCTCCGCCGCTTCGCGCGCCAGCTTCTGCGCTTCCTCGATGCTGGGGAAGAAGTCCGGCTGGCGGTAGCCCAGCCAGGCATAGGCCGAGTACATGCGGCAGGTGTCTTCGACTTCCTGCAAGTTCATGAAGAACAATTCCTGGGTATGCGGCTGCAGCTTGCAGATCTTCTTCTTTGCCAGCGACAGCGACCAGTGCTCCCAGGCGCTTTGCAACACCGGCACCTTGGTCGAAATCGGCACCAGCGACAGCATGAACTTTTCCGCCACCGACAAGGGCAGGGTGTCGAGCCATTCGGCGCGCTCGTTCTGCTCTTCCGTAATGCGCGGATAGAAAAAGCCGTCCGGCACGTCGATGTTGTGGACAAAGCGCTTCAGCAGTTTCACCAGCGAGGTTTCGCCGGTCACCGACGAGATGCGGTGCAATTGCTCCAGCGATGGCGCCACCGCGAAACCGCTGGCCGGCACCGGCGGGATCTTTTCCTTCATCAGCGCGCGCATCACCTCGTGGGTGTCGTCGTCGTAGCCGGCAACAAACCCTTCTTCGTGCACACCATAACGACCGGCACGCCCGGCGATCTGCTTGGCCAGCGCCGCCGAAATCTCTTCTTCCTCGTAGCCGTTGTATTTCACGGCCGTGGTCATCACGATGCGCGCGATCGGCATGTTCAGGCCCATGGCGAGGGCGTCGGTGCCGACCACGATGTCGGCCTGCCCTTCGCGGAAGCGCTCGGCCTGGGCGCGCCGCACTTCCGGCGACAGATTGCCGTACACGGTGGCCACCGACAGGCCTTTCTCGGTGATCATGTCGCGCCACATCAGCACGTCGCGCCGCGAGAAGGCAATCACGGCGTCGCCGCGGCGCAGGTTGCCGAGTTTGCGCACCGGCGACGGTTCCATCGCCAGCGGCGCCATGCGTTTCAGCACGTGCACCTCCAGCGGCACTTCCAGCCGCTCGGCCAGCGCCTCGATGGCGCGCCGCGCTTCCGGCGCACCCACCAGGTAGACGGTGTTCGCCGGCGCGCCGCAGACGGCCGCGGTCCAGGCGGCGCCGCGGTCGCGGTCGGCCAGCATCTGGATTTCGTCGATCACCGCCACTTCCACCGCTTTTTTCGTATCGAGCATCTCGACCGTGCTGGCAACGTGGGTGCTGCCTTCAGCGATGCGGCGTTCCTCGCCGGTGACCAGGCTCACCTTCAGTTCCTCGCCATGCGGGCGGGCGGCCTGCAGGCGCTCGTAGTTTTCCAGCGCCAGCAAACGCAGCGGCGCGAGATACACACCGCTGGCGGCTTTCGCCAGCGCTTCCATCGCGCGGTGGGTCTTGCCGGAGTTGGTCGGGCCGAGCAGGGCGATGAACTTGCGCGGCATGCGGCTGGCGACCTCGAAGGATTCCGGGTACTCGGCCAGGTTGATGCTTTCCTTGGTGCGGGCGGCGTGGCGCTCTTCCTGCTCGCGCTCGATGGCGTGCTCGACGCGCTGGCGGATACGCTCGAACACGTATTCGGCCGGCTCCGAGGTTTCCAGATCCTCGAGCACGCCGAGGAAGACGCGCGGGTCGAAACCGGCGTCGTCGGCCTGCTCGGCGATCTCGGCAACGAATTCCTCGGCGTCCATCTGGAGTTCGGCCAGGGCCTTGTCGCCGGTGCGTTCCTCGATCAGGTCGCGCCGCGCCAGCGGGTCCATCTTGCGCCATTTGCTCGGCTTGGCCAGCACGCCGCGCGCCGGCACCAGGGCGTAGCGCACGCGCAAGCCGTGGTATTTCACTTCGCCGGAAAAACGCAGGAAGACGCGGCCTTCCATCTTGACCAGCTCGATGCCGCGCTCGGCCAGCTTCAGGTCCTGGACCAGGAAGGCATCGTCGCCGGTGTCGTTGTCCTGGTCGGATGGGTCGTGACGGTAATTGCTCATGTATAAAGAATGCGATGTCTGGTTGTGATCACTATAGCTCGGATGGCGCAGGCATCCTGTTCCGGACCGGCTTCCTGGAACGAAACAGCGCGGCACGGCGGCGCCGAGCGCTTACCGCCCGTTAATCTGTTGTAACCGGCTCAAATATTTGACCAGTTCACATTTGCATGCAGAATGTTATTTTCCTGCAAGAAATTTTCAACTATAGTCTAGCGCTTTAGACCTGCCGCATTCCGTTTGCCGTTCCGCACGGCCCAAGGACCGCCCCCACCATGAAAAATAACCGGATCGGCCTTATCCTCGTCGTCTCCTCGCTGGCCGTGATTGCCCTGGTCGTTACCATGCTGCTCGGGCGCCAGCATACCGACCAGGCCGAACAGGTACGTGTGCAAGGCCTGGGTACGGTGCGTTCGCTGGCCACGCTGCCGGCGGACATCCTGCTGGCCCAGCCGGGCGTGCTGGCCTCGCTGCTGGCCGGGCGCGAGAATCCCGATTTCGCCTACGCCGCCATCAGTGCCGAGGATGGCCGCAACCTGGCCGAAGTGGCCACTCCCGGCGCCATCGTGCCGCCGGCCGCGCCGCTGGCCCTGGCCAGCTTCGACGAGCGCAGTGTCGCCCCGGCCCAGAATGCGCGCGCGATCCGCGAATTCCGCGGTCCGCTGGCCAGCGCCGATACACGCCTGCAGCTGCGCATCGGTTACTTCGAGCCGCACGGCCTGCTCGACCTGAAGGACTTGCCTTTCTACGCCCTGATCGCGCTGGCCGTATTCCTGCTGGTGCCGCTCATCTACATCGTGATCAAGCGCGAAATGGCGCCGCTGGCTGCCCTTGGCGAACAGCTGAAGACCCTGGGCGCGGCCCAGGCCCAGCCGGTACAGGAGCTCGACGCCGGCCAGGACGTGCGCGGCCTCGCCGGCAAGTTGAACCGCTACCTCGACCACACCAGCGCCCGCATCCGCGAACTGGAACAGGACAGCATCGCCAGCATGGCCAGCGGCCGCCTGCTCGAATACGGCAGCAACAAGATGCAGGCGGTGCTGCAATGCCTGCCCGACGGCCTGCTGGTGCTCGACCCGGCCGGGGAAGTGACCTTCGCCACCGGGAAGATCGAACCCCTGCTCGGCGTGCCGGTGGCCGACGTGCTGTCGCAACCCGTGGAGGCCTGGTGCCGCGACCCGGAACTGCGCGCGATGCTGGCGCGCTTTCGCGGCGCCGGACTGGATGCGCGCAGCCAGATGACCATCGAATTCAATCCGGCCGGCGTGCAGGGCAAGCGCCTGTGGGCCACGGCCCAGGCCCTGACCGGTCACTCGATGGCCTACGGCACCCTGGTGGTACTGCGCGACGCCACCCGCGAACACCTGGCGCGCCAGGCTGGCAACGACTTCGTCGCCCACGTGGCGCACGAACTGAAGTCGCCGCTGAACGTGATCGGCATGTACGGCGAGATGCTGGCCGACGTCGGTGTCGACGATCCGGCCGTGCGCGTGGAAGCCATCAACGTGATCCAGGATGAAGTCGAGCGCATGGTCTCGCTGGTGAACAACCTGCTCAACGTGAGCAAACTCGAGATGGGCAGCATGCGCCCCGAGCGCCACCGCGTGAAACTCGACGATCTGCTGCGCGACGCCTGGCAGCAGGCGCGTTCGCGCGCCGAAGCGAAGAACATCCGCCTCGATCTGCAAGTGGCGCGCGACCTGGCGGCGGTCTCGGTCGACAAGGACATGTTCCGCATCGCCCTGAACAATTTGCTGAACAACGCCATCAAGTACAACACGGCCGGCGGTACGGTCACGCTGGCCGCCGAGGAAGGCGACAGCGACGTCGTCATCGCGGTGCGCGACAGCGGTATCGGCATGACGCCGGAAGACCGCGAGCGCGTGACCGAGAAATTCTTCCGCGTACGCGAGACCGGCGCCGAACAGCGCGGCGGCCACGGGCTGGGTCTCTACCTCAGCAACCAGATCGTCGAGCTGCACCACGGGCGCCTGACCATCGACAGCGAACTCGGACACGGCAGCGTGTTCTCCATCCACCTGAAGAAAATGCCGGCATTGGCCGAAGGAGGCCAGGTCCTATGAAAAAATCGATCTTGCTGGTCGACGACGAGCCGCACGTGATCCGCGTGCTGCGCCTCATGCTCGAGCGCGAAGGCTACGAGGTGGCCAGCGCCAACGACGGCAACGAGGCGCTGGAAAAGATGGCGGCGCGCCGGCCCGACGTGATGGTGAGCGACATCCAGATGGCCGGCATGGACGGCCGCGAACTGTGCCGCACTGTGCGTACGCGCTATCCGGATGAGCGTTTCCCGATCTTCGTGATGACCTCGATGACGGCCTCACAGGAACGCGAATGGGTGCGCGAACTGGCGAACGTCGAATTCCTCGAAAAACCGCTCAGCCCGCGCCAGCTGATCGCGCGCTTGACCACCTATTTCACCAACGCGGCCGCCACGCAGGAGAACCCGCATGCATGATATCTTGAACGATCTCGACCTTTCTCGCCACGCGCGCTGGTTGCGCCGCACCACCGGCCTCGATTACGACTTCGCGGTCTGCGGACCGGATGGCGCGGTGCGCTGGCAACAGCAGGACGGCAGCGACATCGGCGCCTGGATCGCGGCGCAAGCGGCATCCGGCTTCGCCTGGGCCCAGGACGGCGACGGCATGCAGCGCCATGATCACGAGGGCGCGACGCTGCTCTACATGGCCATGCACGGCCAGACCGGGCTGCTCGGCTACCTGGTGGTGCGCGTCGCGACTCCCGAGTCGGCACCGACTGCGTGGGACGCGCTGGCCGAAACCTTCGAGGACATCGGCGCCGGCATCGCCGACGAAGTCGCCTCGAAGCGCGAGCTCGACTCGATGGCGCTGGAACTGTCCGAGCGCTACGAAGAGCTGCACCTGGTGTACGCCATCGACAAGACCGTGCAGCAGCTCGAACCCGGCGCGGACCTGTTCCAGCGCCTGCTGCAAAGCTGGGCCGAGCATATGGATGCCGACGTCGCCGCCTTCGTCAAACCCGGCGAAAACCTGTGCGTGCACGCGACCAACCTGTCGGCGCCGATCCACAACCTGGACCTGGTGCTGGTCGAGATGCGCGGCGACTTGTACCGCTTTACCCATTCGGCACGCGCGCCGATCGTCATCAACGATGTGAACGACCCGCGCCGCGCCTACATCTTCACCGACCTGCCGTTCAAGCTGCTGTGCTGCCCGGTGATCCACGACCGCAGCGTGGTGGCGATCCTGGTGCTGGCGAACCACCTGGCGAAACCCGACTTCTCGAACAGCGACCGCAAGCTCGGCGAGCTGCTGGCGAACCAGCTGTCGGGTCTCTCCAAGATGTACGGCATGCTGGCCGAAACCCAGAAGTTCAACGACCAGATGGCGAACGCCCTGATTGAAGCGGTCGAAGCGAAGGACCCGTACACGCGCGGCCACTCCGAGCGCGTGCACTACATCACCATGGAAATCGGCAAGGCGATGAACCTCGGCACGCGCGACACCGACGACTTGTTCTGGGGTTCGCTGCTGCACGACGTCGGCAAGATCGGCATCCCCGACGCGGTGCTGTGCAAGCCGGGCCGCCTGACCGCCGACGAGTTCACCTTCATCAAGGTGCACCCGGAGCGCAGCTACGAAATCCTGCGCCACATCGACCGCCTGAAGGGCGCGGTGCCGGGCGCGCGCCACCACCAGGAAAAGTACGACGGCACCGGCTACCCGCATGGCTTGAAGGGCAACGACATCCCGCTGCACGCGCGCATCATCGCCGTAGCCGACACCTATGACTCGATCACCAGCTCGCGCGCCTACCGCGCCGGCCGCAGCCACGAAGTGGCGATGGCGGAAATCGCGCGCGTGGCCGGCAGCCAGCTCGACCCGATGATCATCAAGGTATTCGAGGAAGTCTGCGCGGCCGAGCCGGAATGGATCGCGCGCTTCAACATTGCACGCGACCTCCCGCAGCAGGCGGCATAAGCGATGAGCGACGCCGTCACCCGCAGCCGCATCGGCTCGATGACCTACCTGGCGCCGTCGATGGCGCTGGTGGCCGCCGACGCCGTCGATGCGGTGGACAACGCGATTGGCGAATGCATCGCCCAGCACCAGGTCAGCATCGTGCTCGACCTGGGCAAGGTGCCGTTGCTGTCGGGCCGCGCGCTGGAAATGATGACGCGCGCCGCGAACCGCCTGGGTTCGTTGGGCGGCTGGCTGAAGCTGGCCTATCCGAGCCCGCTGCTGCTCGATATCCTGAACGTCACCGGCGTGTCGGAAAAGGTGGCGCTGTACGACGCGCCCCAGGCCCCGGCCAAGGCGCCGCGCGGCGCCGGCCAGCCGAAGCTGGGCGACATCCTGGTCGAACGCGGCATCGTCACCGCGGCCCAGGTGGCGGAGGCGGCGCGCCTGCAGGAGCAGACCGGCAAGCGCATGGGCCTGATCATGGTCGAGAAGAAGTGGCTGTCGGAAGCGGCCCTGTTCCAGGCGCTGGCCGAGCAGCTCGATCTGCCCTTCGTGAGCTTGCGCGCCGGCCTGTACGACCCGGTGGCCGTGTCGCTGCTGGAACGCGACGTGGCAAAACGCCTGAACGTGATTCCGCTGTTCGTGGTCGAGAACACGCTGACGCTGGCCACCGGCGAGCCGCAGGCGGTGCACAGCATCGACGAGATCCGCGCCCGCACCGGCTGTCGCATCCGCGTGGCGATGGCGCCGCCGGCGGACATCAACCGCGTGCGCGACGATGCCTACGGCGGCACCATGCCGGACTTTATTCACAGCGAAGCGAACGACCTGGAACTGGTGGACAGCCAGATCCCGGACGACTACACGCAGATCGACCAGATGGCCGGCGCCAGCCCCGTCATCAACATGGTCAACGCCGTGATCCAGCGCGCCATCCACGACAACGCCAGCGATATCCACATCGAGATTTCGCGCAACAAGTCGCGCATCCGCCTGCGCATCGACGGCATCCTGTACGAAGTCATGTCGCCGCGCGTCGAACTGCATCCGGCCATCGTCTCGCGTTTGAAAGTCATGGCGCATCTCGACATCGCCGAGCGGCGCCTGCCGCAGGACGGCCGCATCCAGGTGATGACCCAGGGCCGCACGGTCGATCTGCGCTTCTCCTCGCTGCCCGGCATCTACGGCGAAAAGGTGGTGCTGCGCGTGCTGGACAAGAACCAGTCGATCCTGGATGTGGACAAGCTGGGCATGGAGCGCGGCACGGTCGAGACCTTCAAGCGCCTGCTCGGGCGCAGCCACGGCCTGATCCTGGTCACCGGCCCTACCGGCAGCGGCAAGACCACCAGCCTGTACGCGGCAATCAACTACCTCAAAAGCATCGAGAAGAACATCGTCACGATCGAGGACCCGGTCGAGTACCAGTTGGACATCATCAACCAGAACCAGGTGAACGATGCGATCGGCCTGACCTTCCCGAAGATCCTGAAGCACGTGCTGCGCCAGGACCCGGACATCATCATGGTCGGCGAGATCCGCGACCGCCAGACCGCGGAGATCGCGGTGCAGGCGGCGTTGACCGGGCACCTGGTGCTCACCACCCTGCACACCAACGACACCCTGGGTGCGGTGGCGCGCCTGGTGGAGATGGGCGTCGAGCCCTACCTGTTGTCGTCGGCCCTGATCGGCGTGATGGCGCAGCGCCTGGTGCGCCGCATCTGCCCGGCCTGCAAGACCGGTTACCTGGTGCCGCCCGGCGCCGCGCTGGCCTATGGCTGGAAGGGCGAGGGCAACCTCAAGCTGCAAAAGGGACGCGGCTGCCCGTCGTGCTATGACTCGGGCTACAAGGGGCGCCTGGGCATCTACGAACTGCTGGAAGTGGGGTCCGACCTGCAGCGCATGATCGTGGCGAATGCCAGCAAGGATGCGCTGGCCCAGCACGTGGCCGGCAAAGGTCACCGCGATTTGTACGCCGACGGCATGGAGCGCGCCTTTGGCGGCGACACCACGCCCGAGGAAATCGCGCGCGTCGTGCATTCGCTGTAAGAGGAGCCGCACATGGCAATCGAATGGGATGACACGCAGGCCGCAGCCGCGCCGGCAAAGCCCGCGGCGAAAAAGGCCGTCTTGGCGTTCGGGCGCGACGCCCGCATCGGCAGCGCCGACCGCATGCTGTTCACCGAGCGCCTGGTGCTGCTGCTGGAAACCGGCGTCGCCCTGCACGACGCCCTGCGCGCGCTGCACGAGCAGAGCGACAAGCCGCGCCTGAAGGCCATCATCGGCCAGGTGGCGGACGACATCGTCGGCGGCCAGCGCTTTTCCGAGGCGCTGGCGAAGCACCCGGACCTGTTCCCGTCCACCTATATCAACCTGATCGGCGCCAGCGAGGCCGGCGGCTTCCTGCCCGAGGTGCTGGCGCAGCTGGTCGATATGGACGAAAAACAGGAAAGGCTGCGCAGCACGATCGTCTCGGCGCTGTCCTATCCCGGTTTCCTGATCGTGTTTTCGATACTTGTGGTTGTATTTATCCTGGTGGTGGTGTTCCCGAAATTCTCGGTGATGTTCACCTCGATCTATGACGAGCTGCCGTTCACGACCAAGCTGTTCATCGGCGCCAGCGAATTCCTGGTCCAGCATGGCGTGCTGTTCGGCATCGGCATCCTGGGCCTGGCCGGTGCGCTGCTGGTGGCCTTGCGCCGCCCGGACGCGCGCGCCTGGTTCGACCGCGCCAAGCTACGCCTGCCCTTCGTCAGGGACATCTTCATCAAGATCTACCTGACGCGCTTGATGCGTGTGATGGGCGTGTCGCTGGAGCGCGGCGTAACCATCCTCGACACGCTTGGTGCCTGCCGCAACGTGATCCCGAACGCCGAGTTCCAGCGCTTCCTGAGCGAACTCGAGGTGCAAGTGACCGAAGGGCGGGGCATTGCGGCCGGCTTTCGCGACAGCCCGCTGATCCCGGTCAGCGTCAAGCAAATGATCGACACCGGCGAAGCCACCGGCTCGCTGGGCAAGGTCATGGCGCGTGTCGCCGATTTCTACGAACGCGACCTGACGCGCCAGCTGAATGCGCTGGCGAAGATGGCGGAACCGGTGATGCTGATGGTGATGGGCGTGCTAGTCGGGACGATTGTGACGTCGATTATCCTGCCGATTTTCAAAATGTCACGCGCGATTCACTGAAAAAGCAACAATGTGCAAAAGTTGGTGCGTTGAGGCAATTAAAATGCCCGCCGTTCATGTTACTCTTCGTTGCTACCCGTTAAGAATTTGCCATGAAGCAAACCGTCCTTAACCCATCTACTTATTAAAATGACCACTACTGTCCGCCACTACGCCGCCAAAGGCTTCACGCTCATCGAGCTCCTGATTGTTGTGATCATCATCGCCATCCTGGCGGCGATTGCGATTCCGCAGTTTGCCAATACCTCGGGGGACGCCCAGGAATCGGCGCTCCAAGCCAACCTGAGCACCATGCGTTCGGCAATCGAGCTCTACCGTGTACAACACCGTAACGCCTTTCCGGGTGTAACCGTCGCGGCTGCTACTCCTGCGGAAACCACGGCTTGCACAGGCGCGGGTGGCACCATCCAGGTTCCGACGGCAGGGGCAGATACATTCACGGCCCATATGACCGGCGTGTCCAATGCGAACGGCACGATCTGCTCGGTGGCTACGCCGAACGGCATCTTCAGCATGGGGCCTTACCTGCGCGCTATTCCAAACGACGGGATCACCAACCCGGCTACCAATACCGTGGTGATGGTGACAGCAACCGGCACGACCGCTGCACCGGCACCAGCCGCAGCCACGGGTGGCTGGCAGTATGACCCTCGGAATGGCGCCATCCGGGTTAACAGCAACGCCCAGGGCCGCCGCGGTACCGAGCTCTTCAACTACTAAAGACCTGTCCGCGTGAAGTTCGTACTGATCGCTCTTCGGGGCCAGGCGGGCTTCACGCTGGCCGAAATGGTGACTGTCGTCGCCATCATTGCAGCAGTCGCTGCGATTGCCATTCCCAAGGCCGATCCACAGACGGCCCTCGCCGCCGACGCGGCTGCCGGCGAAATCGCCCGCGCCGTGCGCTTCGCCCAGCGCGAAGCGGTCCGCACCGGCACCTACCAGTCCATCGTCATCGATAGCGCCAGCCAGACGTTGCGCGTCTACCAGCCAGCATCCTCGGGCAGCGGCACCACCGCTACCCATCCTGTCGACAAGCGTGACTACCTGATCAACTTTGCCAGCGACGGCCTGCCGCAGGCCAGTATCGTCAGTTCGGTGTTCCGCTACCAGAGCGGCGCCGTGACGACCGGCGCGATCTTCGGACCGGACGGCATGCCGATCGACGTCGCGCCCACCAAGCTCCTGGGCTTGCCGATCGGCTTCCTGCTGGGCACGAAGGAAATCTCTCCGCTGAAGGAAGAAGCCCGCATCACCCTGCGCTACGGCGGCGTCGAACGCGTGGTGCGCGTGGCGCCGGTCACCGGGCGGGTGAGCCTGTGAACATCCGCCTGCACCAGCGTGGCTTCTCGTTCGTGGAAGTCATGGTCGCCGTGCTGCTGCTGGCGATCTGCGCCGTGCCGATGATGGAGGCATTGACCCACGGCTTGACCGTGTCGGCGGCCGGCGTCGACAAGGCGCGCGAACTGCGCTGCATGAAGAACACGATGGAATCCATCCTGGCCGAACCCTACCAGACGCTGTGGACTGCCGCCTCGAAGGACAATGCCGCCAGCTATGTGTTGCTGGATGACGCCTCCTGCGCCGGCATCGTGCGCCAGCTCGCCATTTCGCTGTGCGAGCAGACCGGCTCGACCACCGTATTCCTGACGCCGGGTTCGGCCCAGAACCGGCGCGAAGCGGCCATGCTGTATATCGCCCTGACCTCGGACAAGGGCTACTCGTTCACCACGATGGTGGCGCGATGAGCCGCCGCCTGCCGGTCCGCAACCGCGCCCGTGGCCTCAGCCTGGCCGAGCTGCTGCTCGGGCTGGCCATCGGGGCGCTGTTGCTGGCGCCGCTGCCGTCGCTGCTGCAAAGCGCCGGCGCCGCCGCGCGCGTCGCCGAAGAGCAGGTCGCCCTGGAGCGCGATGCCGATTTCGCCCTCGAACGGATTGCCGCGCGCATCCGCGCCACGGCGGCGACGGCCGGCCTGACCGACAAGCCCAGCAGCGAATGGCTGAAACCGGCCATCTACAGCGTCGCCGGCGGCGTGCTGGTCGAGCAGCAGGGCAAGGACAGTTACGTACTGGCCGAGTCGGTCAGCGATTTCACGATGACCGCTTCCAGCAGCGAAGGCGGCGATCCCCTGGTCAAGGTCAGCCTGAGCCTGATGCGCGATGGCGGCGCCACGACCACCGCCGTCGCGACCGTGCGCCTGGGGTCCGCGCTGTGAAGGCCATGAACCAACGCGGCGTCCTGCTGCTGCCCGTGGCGCTGACGCTGGCCGTGATCGCCGCGCTCGCCTACACGATGACGCGCGAAGGCAGCATGAACGTCTCCGCCGTGGACGACCAGTACGATACCGAGGTCGCGCGCTACCTGGCGGCCAGCGGCATGCAGGTGGCGAAGTGGCGCGGCTCGGTCGATGATTGCGACGACGACGAAGCCGACTACGGCACACTGAAACTACCCGGCGGCAGCGTCACCGTCAGCAGCGCCAAGGAAAGCAAGGGCATCCTCACCGTCAGCCTGACCGCCACCACCGACCGCAAGAAATCGGTGCTCGCCCTCACGCGCGCCATGCAGATGATCGACCTGGATAACCCGAAGTCCGCGACCATCATCGGTCCGGGCGATGCCGACACCACCATCGTCAATGGCGGCAGCAGCCAGTCGAACGCCGATACCCTGACCGCCACCGAAGGCAGCTCGCATCCGCTGATCGTGTTCAAGCTGACGCCCGAACTGGACCGCGCCTCGATCATCCAGGCCGACCTGAAGCTCACCAAGAAGTCGGGCAACGCCAGCCAGCAGGGCCGCCTGCTATCCGTGCACCGCATCACGCGCGAATGGAACAAGAACGCCAACTGGACCAGCCCGCGCGGCGACGCCACGCCCTGGGCCACAGCCGGCGGCGACTACGTCGAGACGCCGGCCGCCAGCGTGGTGATCGACCCGGGCAATGGCGCCTATAACGGCGCCTACACCATGCGCATCGATACCCTGGCACAGGTGTGGGCCAACAGTCCGCCGGCCAACTATGGCCTGCTGCTCAAGCCGACCAACCTGTCCTACGTTTCCTTCATCAGTTTCGACGGTTCGAACAAACCCGAGCTGTCCCTGCGCTATTACAGGCGCTGTACCTGATCCACATTACAGGCCATGAACACACCCGCCTTTATCCCAGCCGGCAACGTTGCCAGCGCCTGGTCCTGCCTCGATTTCGGGGCGCCGGAGCTGCGCGCCTACGCCGCCCCCGTCATCACCCGGGAAACCCGGCGCGGCGTGGCCCTGCTCAGCCTCGTCGCCCTGCTGTTCCTGGGCCTGGCCGCCGCCATGTCGGCCGTCTTCGAGCTCGGCACCCTCTACACCTATACCTATTCGCTGCTGAGCGTCCTGGCCCTGCACATCTGGCTGTCGAGCGCGAAGGTCGAGCAGCTGCGCGCCCTGTACCTGCTGGCGACGCTGCTGCTGGTGGTGTGCGGCTCCTCGCTGGTGCTGCTGGCCCAGCGCTCCGGCCAGCTGCATGCGATGCTGCTGCTGAGCGTGGCGGTGCTGATCATGCTGGTGCCGGTCGTGCCCTGGGGCCTGCGCGAAGCGGCGGCCACCACCGGCGCCATCTACCTGATGTTCACCGCCTCGACTTACCTGGGGCGTTTCCGCTTCGCCGCGCTCGACCTCTGGGTGCTGCAATGCCTGATGCTGGTGGCGGCCGTGATTTCGCTGGCCCTGGTGGCGCGCGCGCTGCGCCTGCGCAAGCACGACCTGGCCCTGCGCTTCCACCTCGAACAGGCCCAGCGCGAACTGATCGATCTCGCCAATCGCGACCACCTCACCGGTGCCTGGAACCGGCGCCACATCGAACGCGACTTCGACCGCGTGGTCGCGCACCAGCATGCAATGGGCGAGGAAAGCTGGTTCGCCCTGTTCGACATCGACCGCTTCAAGGCCATCAACGACACCTGGGGCCACGGCTGCGGCGACGAGGTGCTGCGCGCGGTGCGGGCCGCCTTTGCCGGCCTGGATGGCGAGACCGAATACCTGGCGCGCCTGGGCGGCGACGAATTCGCGCTGCTGATGTGCGGCGCCGACGCGCCCGCCCGCATCGCACGCGCGCTGGCGGCGTTGCCGGCCCTGCCGGACGGCGCGCAGCCGACCGTCAGCCTCGGCCTGCTGCGTGTGCCGGCACACGGCACCTCCTTCGACAGCGCCTACAAGGGAGCCGACGAACTGCTGTACGACGCCAAGCAAGGCGGCGGCAACGCCATGCGCACCCGTGCCGAAGAGGCCCGCGCATGAAGGCCTGGCTCGCATCCCTCAAGGAGCGCGGCGCCCAGGCGCCGGCGCCGATCGGCCTCGACTTCGCGGCCCAGCGCCTGAATCTGCTGCAGGCGATACCATCCGCCGATGGCCCGGGCGTGCGCGCGGCGCTCTCGCTGCCGTATCCGGTCGAACGCGCGCAACTGCTGGCCGACGTGCCGCGCCTGAAGCGCTTCGTGCGCGACGCCTTGCACGCCGCGCCGTTCGCCGGCCGGCGCGTGGTGTCGGTGCTGGCGCCGAGCGAAGTACGCATCCTGCCGCTGACGGTGCACGTGCAAAGCGGGCAGAGCGAAGGACCGGCGGTGGCCAAAGCGGTGCGCGAGCAGCTTGGCGCGGCGGCCGCCGAATCGGTGGTCGATTATTACCAGGTGCGCAGCGTCGAGGCGTCCGGCTCCGAACGCCAGGTGCTGGCGGCGGTGGCTTCCACCAAGAACGTGCTGGCCTACCTGGAAACCCTGCGCGGCGCAGGCCTGGAGCCGATCGCGCTCGACATCGGCCCGGCCGCGATCGCGCGCCTGCTGGCGGCGATGCAGGAAGACTTCGACCAGTCCGTCCTCCTGATTAACTTCGGCGCCAGCAAGAGTTATCTCACCGTGATCTGGGGCCGGCGCCTGATGCTCGACCGCGAGATCGACTTCGGCGAGCTGCAGCTGGTCGAGCGCCTGTCGCGCGCATTGGGACTCGACTCCGAGGTGGCGCTGGCGCTGCTGCGCGAACACGGCATCGGCACCCCGGCCGGGGCGCCCCATGGAAGCGGCACCCAGCCCGACATCGGCCGCACCGTGCGCGAAATCCTGTACCAGGAATTCGCGGCGCTGGCCGAGGAACTGGTGCGTACCCAGGTGTATGTGGCGTCGCGCACGCGCGGCAGCAGCGTCAGCCGGGTCTACCTGAACGGCAGCGTGGCGCGCTACCGCCACATCGGCGAGCGGGTGGCGGAACTGGTGCGCCTGCCGGTCGAACTGCTCGACCCATTCAAGGCTTTCCGCGGCGCGGCCCCGGGCGCAACCGTCGGCGACGGCCATGCCATCGCCCTGGCCGCCGGCCTGGCACTGCGGGGAGGTGCGCGTGGCTGATATCGACATGATCCCGCGCAGCTACCGCGAAGGCCTGCGCGTACGCCGCACCCTGGGCGCCTATGGCGCGGCGCTGGCGGCATTGCTGGTGCTCGGTGGCGGCGCCAGCGCCTTCTTGCACTGGCGCGTGGCGCTGGAAACGCCGCGCCTGGACGCGGCGCGCGCGGCCTCGGCGCAGGCCGGCGCCATGCGCACCCGGCTGGTGGAGGCGCAGGCGCGCAAGGATGCCCTGGCCGACAACGTGAACGCACTGGCGGGCTTGCGCGGCGCCGGCGAAGTGGCGGCGCTGGCGCAGGTGCTGGACCACACCCTGAACGAGCGCGTCTGGTTCGACACGCTGCGCCTGGCACGCACCCAGGAAGCGCTGCAGACGGCGCCGTCGCCGCTGCCGCCGGGCACGGTGCAGGCACGCGCCGCGGCAGGCGGCACGGCCCAGGCCTGGCGCCTCGGCACGCAGATCGAGATCGCCGGCGGCGCCCTCGACAACGCGGCGATGAGCGCCTTCCTCGCCGCCCTGGCCGCCGATCCGGCGCTGTCCGAGGTGCGCTTCCTGAACAGCAGCACGGCGGCGGCGGAGGACGGCGCGACCGTCGGCTTCCATGCCTCGGCCGCCCTCGTCAAACACACGGAGGCCCCATGAACCCCGCCTGGATACGCAAGGCCGCGGCGCTGCCGGCGCGCCAGCTGCACCTGGTCGGCGCCGGCCTGATCTTGATCGTCGCCGCCGCGCTCTGGTTCTACGCCCTGCGCGCGCCGCTGACGGCCCTGCGCGCGGTGCGTGCCGAGCAGTCGCAACTGGCGCTGGCGGCGGGCGACCCGACCCTGCTCGCGGCCCAGCTGGCTGTCCTCGATACCGACAGCAAGGCGCTGGCGAAGCGCCTTGGCAGCGGCCCGGCGCAACCCGCGTCGCAAGCCCAGGTGCGCCTGGTCGGCGCCCTCGGCACCCTGGCGCGCGAGCATGGCGTGAGCCTGCACGGCGTGGCGCCGGCGCCCGACGAGATGGCGCTGTCCTTCCTGCGCCTCGGCTTCGATGTCGACGCCAGTGGCCCCTACGGCGCTCTGGTGGCGTGGATGGGCGCGATCGAGCGCGCCCAGCCGACCCTGGCGATCGCCGGCTTCGAGATGCACGCCGGAGAAACGCCGGGGCAGGTGAGCATGAAGATCCGCATCGCGTCTTACCAGGCGCAGGAGAACGCACCATGAAACGCATCATCTTCGCCATCGCCTGCCAGGCCTTGCTCCTGGCTGCGGCGCACGCCCAGCCGCTGCGCGACCCGTTCGCGCGCCCGGCCCTGCCGCCACGCGCACCGGCGGCCGCCGAGCCGACCGAAGCAGCGCAGCTCGCCGCCCAGGCGGCGGCCCAGCCGACGCCGCAACTGCGCGCACTCATGGTGACGCCGGGCCGCGCGCTGGCAAACATCAATGGCCAGATCCTCGCCGCCGGCGAGTGGTTCGGCGACTATCAACTGACCAAGGTGGATGAACGCGGCGTCACGCTGAAAAAGCGTGGCGTGACCAGCGTTCTGCTGCTGGACGAGAGCCGTAAATGAAGCACATCCGACATATCAGCCTGGCCACGCTGCTGGGCGCCGCCGCCGCCGTTGCCGTCACTGCCAACGCGGGCGCCGCGCCACAACGCACGCCGGCGCAACCGGCCACCGCGGTCTCGTCGACGGTGGCGCCGCTGGGCGCGCCGACTTCCTTCGTGTTCCGCGACACCCCGATCGCCGAACTGTTCGAGATGATCTCGCGCCACGAGCGCGTCAACATCATGCTCGGCAAAGGCGTCACCGGCAACGTGGCCGTCAGCCTGTACGACATGACGCCGCGCCAGGCGATCTTCGCGATTGCCGAGGCGGGCGGCTACCAGGTGCTGACGCGCGAGAACGGCTACATGATCGTCAACCCGGCCGACGGCGGCGCGGCCGGCACGCCGCCGTCCGTGAACATGGAAGTGCGCGCGTTGAAGGTGCTGTATTCGGAACCGCAGGTGGTGGCCGACATCCTGTCGAAGCACGTCAGCCGCGGCGGCAAGGTCACCGTGCTGCCGTCTCGGCGCACCTTGGTGGTGGAAGACACGCCGGAAGGCATGGCGCGCATCGTGGCGCTGCTGCGCGAGATCGACACCCAGCCGCAGCAGATCATGATCGAGGCGAAGATCCTCGAGATCACGCTCGACGAGAACGAGAACTTCGGTATCGAGTGGAACAAGGTCTTCAGCGGCGACGGCGTGAATCGCATCGGCACCAGCCGCCTGGTCGAGCGCACCACGCCAGGCCTGGTGTTCAACTTCGTGAACCGGAACGTCGACGTCTTCCTGAATGCGCTGAACAACAAGGGCCGGGTGCGCACCCTGGCCACGCCGAAGCTGCTGACCCTGGAAAACCAGGAAGCGACGACGAATATCGGCGACAAACTGGGCTACCGCGTGACGACCACCATTAACAACGTCACCAGCGAAACCATCGAATTCCTCGAGACCGGCGTGATCCTGCGCGTGACGCCGTCGGTGGATGCCGACGGGCGGATTGCCCTGCGCGTGCGTCCGGAAGTCAGCTCGGGCACCCTGCTGGGCGGCATTCCATCGAAGAAGACCACCGAGGTGAACACCCAATTGGTGGCGGAGAACGGGCAATCCATCCTGATCGGCGGCCTGATCAAGGCCACCTCGGGCGTGCGCCGCACCGGCGTGCCGCTGCTGGGCGACGTGCCCGTGGTCGGCAAACTGTTCACCAACAACGAACACACCGGCACCTCGACCGAGACCGTCGTCCTGATCACACCGCGCATCGTGCCGACCCGCCCGGCCGGCGCCGACGTGCAGGACATCGAGCGCGTCGAGCAGGCGGCAGGGGAGATCCAGGACGCCTTCAAGGGGCCGGCAACGCTGCGTTAAAGCAGCATGCATAAACTGACAACGCATATTGTCGCCAAACTTTACACATTCGGAACGCGACTTTTGGTAACGAAAGCTAAGTGTTTGTTTTAGCTAATTTTTATTTAATTGGCACAAACATTGCTCAGCCGATAGATACAACAACTCACTAGGGATATCTATCATGCTGAAAAAGACACTTCTTGCTTCCATGCTCGCCTTGGCCAGCATTGCCGCCAGCGCCGCGCCGGTGACGTTCACGGTGAATACCACCATCATGCAAGGCCGTGCCCAGGCCGATTATGGCGATTGCGGCGCAACCGAGACGGTCAGCCTGTTCCCGAACGGCGGCGGGATCGACCTCGACCCGGGCTGCTCGGGCGACTACCTGAATCTGGCGCTGCTCGGCGGCGGCGTCTTTGCCACCGTGAACGGGGACGCACTCAAGCTGTTCAACAAAGGCGACATCATCGGCGACGGCAGCATCGGCGAAAATACCGATTCCGCTGGCTGGGCCCACGCGCTGTACGCGGGTATGCCGTCCTATGGCTGGGAAGAATCCTTCAGCGACCGCTTCCTCGGCTTCATCACGCGCAACGGCAACTACGGCTATGTCAGCGCCGACTGGGACTACAACAGCCGCACCGGCATCGGCATCCTGAGCCTGGGCCAGGGCGCGTTGGAGTCGGAACGCGGCGTCGGCATCGCCGCCGTGGGCGAAGTGCCGGAACCGGCATCGCTGGCCCTGCTCGGCCTGGGGCTGCTGGGGGCGGGTGCGGCACGCCGCCGCAAGCAGAAGTAATCAAGTGACGCACCATGAAAAATGGCCTCGGAAGAGGCCATTTTTCGTTCGAGGTCATTTTTTCGTTCAAGGTCGTGCATGCAATGGTGGGTTCGAGAACCCACCCTACGTCCATGCGTTCCAACCGGGGTCGGTAGGGTGGGTTCTCGAACCCACCATGCCAATCAGGCCGCCGCCACGCCGGCGTTGTGCGCCTGCTGGTCGGCGTGGTACGACGAACGCACCATCGCGCCCACGGCCGCGTGCACGAAGCCCATCTCGTAGGCCGCTTCCTCGAACTTCTTGAACTGGTCCGGGTGTACGTAGCGGCGCACCGGCAGGTGCGAATTCGACGGCGCCAGGTACTGGCCGATGGTCAGCATGTCGATGTCGTGCTCGCGCATGTCGCGCATCACTTGCAGGATCTCTTCGTCGGTCTCGCCCAGGCCGACCATGATGCCCGACTTGGTGACGGCGTTCGGGTACATCTTTTTAAAATCGCGCAGCAGCACCAGCGAGTGCTTGTAGTCGGCGCCCGGGCGCGCTTCCTTGTACAGGCGCGGCACGGTTTCCAGGTTGTGGTTCATCACGTCCGGCAAGCCGTCGGCGAAAATGTTCAGGGCCTTTTCCAGGCGGCCGCGGAAGTCCGGTACCAGCACTTCGATCTTGGTGTTCGGCGACAGGGCGCGGGTCTTGGTGATGCACTCGACGAAGTGGCCGGCGCCGCCGTCGCGCAGGTCGTCACGGTCGACCGAGGTGATCACGACATACGACAGGCGCAGGTCGGCGATGGTCTTGGCCAGGTTGCCTGGTTCGTTCACGTCGAGCGGGTCGGGACGGCCGTGGCCGACGTCGCAGAACGGGCAGCGGCGCGTGCACTTGTCGCCCATGATCATGAAGGTCGCGGTGCCCTTGCCGAAGCATTCGCCGATGTTCGGGCAGCTGGCTTCCTCGCACACGGTGACCAGGTTGTTCGCGCGCAGGATGTCCTTGATTTCGTAGAAACGCGAGGAGGCGGTGGCCGCCTTGACGCGGATCCAGTCCGGCTTTTTCAGGCGCTCGGCGTCGGCGATCGGCACGATCTTGATCGGGATGCGCGACGTCTTGCTGGCGCCTTTCTGCTTGTCGCTGGCGTTGTAGGCAGCGCCAGGTGCGGCGCTGTTCGCAGCGTCGTTGGCAGGAGTCAGAACGGTATCGGTGTCGGTAGTCATGTCGCTCATGCCCGCAGGGGCTCAATTGAATTGTTCGGTTCGGCAGGATCGGATGCCAGCTGGCGTACCAGTTCGCGCGCCAATGCTTGCTGCACGTCGGCCAGCGGCGCTTCGACGCCCATGGTACGCATGTCGACCGTGGCCAGGCCAGAATAGCCGCAGGGATTGATCCACGAGAACGGCGCCAGGTCCATCGCCACGTTCAGCGAGACCCCGTGATAGGTGCAGCCGTTGCCGCGTACTTTCAAGCCGAGGGCGGCGATCTTCGCACCGCGGCGCGGGCCTTCGGCGATATAGATGCCGGGCGCGCCGGCGACGCGTTCGCCCCCGAGATTATACGCCGCCAGGACATCGATGACCGCCTGTTCGATTTTTGCCACAAATTGTCGGGCATACAATTTACCGCCCGGCTTGTTGCGGCGCAGGTCCATCAGCAGGTAGATCACTACCTGGCCGGGGCCATGGTAGGTGACCTCGCCGCCGCGGTCGGTCTGCACCACGGGAATGTCGTGCGCCGGCACGCCGGGGCCGGCCAGCAAATGCGCGCGGTCGGCGCCCAGGCCCAGCGTGAACACCGGCGGGTGCTCGACGATCCACAATTCGTCGGGCGTGTCGGGCGTGCGCGCATCGGTGAACGTGCGCATGGCGGCAAAGGTCGGTTCGTAGTCGGCGCGGCCGAGCGCGCGGATGAGCGGGCTGGCGGGACGGGTCGGGTGCATGGGAGTCTGGTCAGGGATGGTGACAGCCCCGACATTATATGCCAGGGCCCCCGGCACTGCCGGGGCCAGGCTGGATAGTTCCTTAAAGAACGATCTTGACCATCGGGTGCGACGACAGGGTGCGGTAGATGTCGTCGAGCTGCTCGCGGCTGGTGGCGCGCACGATGCAGGTCAGGCCGGTGTAGTTGCCCTTGCCGGAAGGACGCACTTCCATGCGGCCATGGTGGAAGGTCGGGTCGAACCCGGTGACCACTTCGACGATGGTGGCGGCAAAGGCGTCGTGCGTCGGGCCCATGACCTTGATCGGGAAGTCGCTCGGGTATTCGATGAGGGATTCTTTCGGGTCCATTGTTCAATTCCTGTGCAAAAGGACATTGTAGCGAATGCGGAAGAAGAACGTGCCGGGCAAGCTGGTTGAAGCTGCTCCGCCCGGCACGGGACCGGTCCGTCGCGCCGGGCCGGCCGTGGATCAGCGTTCCATCTAGCGCACGCCACCGCGGCGCCCGCCATCGTCGGCACTGCGCGACGGTGGCGGCGAGCGGCGCTCCGGCGCGGCGGCGGGCGGCGGCTCGGGACGTGGGGCAGGCGCGGCGCGCGGCGCGGGTTCCGGACGCGGCGGTGGCGGGGCGATTGCAGCCGGGGCCGGGGCCTGGCGCGCCGCCTGCTGCTGGGCACGCGCCGCCGCCGCCGCAGCTGCCGCTTCCATGGCGCCGGCGCTGCCGAAGCGGCCTGCGTCGCGCGGCACGTCGCGTGGCGTTTCGCGCTGGATGTCGCGCATATCGCGCCGTATGTCACGCTGCACCTCGCGCTGCATCTCGCGCACCGTATCGCGCGATACGTCGCGCGCCGGGTTGCGCTGCGGTTCCGGCTGGACGCCCAGGGTCGGCGCCGGCACCGTGACCACCGGGCGTGGGGCTACCGGCGCGTCAAGCTCGGCACGTTGCTGGAAGCGATTACGCCGGTTTTCCTCGAATGCGGTGCGCGCCTCGCTGCGGATGCGGTCGTCGCGCCCGCCGCCGACGATCATCTGCGGGGTGCTGCCGATCACGCCCGGCTGGGCGACGCCAGGCGCGGCCGGCGCCGGCACGGCCGGTGCGATCGTCGCCACCGGCGCCGGCTGGGCGGCCTGGACCGGCACCGGCCGGTTGCCGCGTCCGCCGTAGTCGGGACGGTTGTTGTCGGGGCGGCCATCCTGGCGGGCGGCGGCGCGGGCAGCCTCGGCGGCCGAACGCGCGGCGTCGCGTACGTTCGCGCCCTGGCCGATGCTGCCGAACTTCACCGGCGGCGTGGGCGGCAGCGCCACCGGAGCGCGCTGCCAGTTGGCCGGCGGGGTGGCACGCGGTTCGCGCGGCACGATCACTTCGCCGCGCTGGCCGAAGCGGTCCTGCGGCACCACGGTCAGGCCTTCGCGCCGGTAGTCGCGCTTTCTGCCGTCGTTCTTGCCGTCGCGTCCGCGCGCCGCCTGCCAGGCCAGGCGCCGCAGGTGGTCGTCCGACAGCCGGTAGCCCGGTACGAAGCGTTCGTGCGGCGCCAGCGGATACCAGCCCTGGCCGGCGGACGGACGCGAATTGAAGTTCAGGTTCCAGCCGGCGCCGCCGACCCAGCCGACCAGGGCCGGCGCCCATACCGGACGGCGCTCGTGGTGGCCCGGCGCCCAGGCCCAGCGCCGGTTCACCTGCACCCAGCGGCCATAGTGGAAGGGCGCGTAACCCCAGGGCGCGTTGTCGACCCAGGTCCAGCCCCAGGGCGCGATCCAGGTCCAGCGGCCGTCGCGGTAGGGCACCCAGGTCGACGATACCGAAGGCATCCAGAGGGCGCCGTATTCGTTGTCGTTGCTCCAGCTGCCGTAGCGGTCGAGGTCTTCGTAGCCCGTCATTTCGCGCGGGATGTAGCGGGTGGCGAGCACGGCGTCGGCCTGGCGATCGCGTTCGCGGGCCCAGTCGTCGAAGGCATCGGCCAGGGCCGGTGCGGTGCGCAAATCCGGCCCGGCGATGTCGGCGCGGCGTCCGGCACGGATGGTCAGGCGCTCGCCGCCGCCTTCGACGATGGCGACGCCGTCGAAGACATTCACGCTGCTGGTGTCGGCGCGCAGCCCGGCATCCACGCGCAGGCGTCCGGCTTCCTGCAGCGTCACCCGGCCCTGGGGCGTGGACAACTCGAAACCGGCCAGCACCTCGGGATTCACGATGCGGATGTTGACGCTGCCGTAGTGCAGGTGCAGGCGCAGGTTGTCGTCATCGAGCTGGATCACGTCGAGGCTGGAGTCGCCGTCGAGGCGGATCGCACTCGAGCCGATGCGCAGCTCGGTGCGCGCTCCCTGGGCCGTGGTCACGGTGTTGCTGGAGGTGACAGGCCAGTTGACCAGGGCCGTGCTGGCGCCTTCCCCTTGCCCGGCGCTGATGCTGACCTGGCCCTGGGTCAGGGCGATGCGGCCGACCTGGGACGGCGGGTCGTCCGCCAGCGCAAAAGTGGAAGTGACCGCCAACGCCAGGAGCGCAGCGGTTTTCATCAGAAAGCGTGGTTTCATCGAAGGCTCCAGGGAGGGGACGGAAGGCGTCTACCTGATTACAACGCACGAGGAGGTACGCGGACAACGCGGGTTACAGACGGTTTCAACTTGTGTATGAGCGAAACATACACGGGTTCGCCGAAGCCGTGAAACACCTCAGTGCGCGCCTGCTCGCTTCACGAAAAACAGCATCGAACCGACCACGACCAGCACCGCGCCGAAGAAGCGGTTCTGGATGCGCATCGCACGCGCATCGCGGAACAGGCGCTGCATCGACGACGCCAGGAAAGCGTAGCCATGCATGACCAGGCTGTCGATGGTGACCATGGTCACGCCCAGGATCAGCAGCTGCGGCAGCAGCGGCGCATCCTTGGAAATGAACTGCGGCAGCACCGCGACCATGAAGATGATGCCCTTCGGGTTGGTGGCGTTGGTCAGGAAACCGGTCAGCACGCGCTTTTTGAAGGGCGGATGGGCGGCCAGGCCAGCGGCGCTGGCGGTGGGGCCGGCCTCGGCCTTCGAGCGCATTTGCGAGATGCCGAGATAAATCAGGTACAGCGCGCCGATCACTTTCACCACGGTGAAGGCGGTTTCCGAGGCCAGCAGCAGCGAACCGACGCCGGCGCCGGCGATCGCCAGCACCATGATCAGGCCCAACTGCAGGCCGAGCACGGTGGCGCTGGCTTTCTTCACCCCGTAGGCGAGGCCGTGCGACATCGACAGCACGGCGCCCGATCCCGGCGAAATGGCGATGACAGTGCCGGCAATGACGAAGGCAAACCAGGTGGCGAAAGACATGGAGGAACTCGGAAGGGAAAAGAGGAAGAACGGGAATACTGACACAGCCGGCGCGGGGACGTGGGCCGCCGCGCCTGCCGTGGGAAAGACGGGATTACTTCTTGCGCGGGTTGACGGCGGCCTTCAGGGTCGCACCGGCAGCGAAACGCGGGGTTTTCGACGCGGCGATCTTGATGACTTCGCCGGTTGCCGGGTTGCGGCCTTTGCGGGCTGCGCGCTTGGTCACCGAGAAGGTGCCGAAGCCGGTGATACCGACGGTGTCGCCTTTTTTCAGACGTTCGGTGATGATCTCGATGATGGTGTTGACCGCGCTGTTGGCCGCGGTACCGGACATTTCGGTACGCTTGGCAAATTCAGCGACCAGTTCGCCTTTTTTCATGGTGCCTCCGGGGTTGAAAGAGCGGAAAGATTAGCATAAAAAATTCTCAGCTGTAATCTTTCGCACGGCCGTGCGCGACGGCCGTGTTTTCCCGGGACGGCTGGAAATACAGGCGTTCTGTGAAAGTAGGGTGGGCACTCCTGTGCCCACGCGTGATTGTTAGCGCAAATTTATCCGGCAAGACGATGTTGTGTTGTCAGAGAAGTCCAACATCCAGCTTGGCGCCCGCCAGGCGAGTGCGCAGCGCGGCATTGATCAGCGTCTGGTAGCCGGTACCCGAGCGCTCCGACAGGTTGCGGAACTCGTCGAGCACCTCGTCGTCGAGGTAGATGGTGATGCGGGTCTTGCGCTTCGGCGGACGGGTGCGGCGCACCGGGGCGGCGGCCTGGGGCATGGATTGCGATGCTGGCGATGCGGCTTGGGTCATGGTCGGGTTCATCCTGGTCTCCTTCGTCTGGGCGAAGCTGCCGTGGCGCAGCTCTTGATGATGGACTATACGTATGCCCGGCGCGCGCCGCTGGCGAAAGCGACGAGTTGCAGTTTTTCGCACCTGAAATGCAGGAAAAACGCGCTGAACTGTGTGCTCACGGGTACTGAGCTCGGTTAAGATGCTGCCATATTGATATCAAGGAGCAGGTTCATGGCTGCAGGCAGTTTGCTGGCATTACTCGACGACATCGCCAGTGTGCTGGACGACGTCACGCTGATGAGCAAGGTGGCGGCGAAGAAGACCGCCGGCGTGCTCGGGGACGACCTGGCACTGAATGCCCAGCAGGTGAGCGGCGTGCACGCCGAGCGCGAACTGCCGGTGGTCTGGGCGGTGGCCAAGGGTTCGCTGATGAACAAGGCGATCCTGGTGCCGGCCGCGCTCCTGATTTCGGCGTTCATTCCCTGGGCCATCATCCCGCTGCTGATGATCGGCGGCGCCTTCCTTTGCTTCGAGGGTTTCGAGAAGCTGGCCCACAAGTTCCTGCACAGCCCCGAGGAAGATGCGGCCAACGAGGAACGCCTGGCCAATGCCCTGGCCGCCAGCCAGGTCGATCTGTGCGCGGTGGAGAAGGACAAGATCAAGGGCGCGATCCGCACCGACTTCATCCTCTCGGCCGAGATCATCGTGATTTCGCTGGGCGAAGTGTCGAAGATGCCGGTCAGCCAGCAGCTGGCGGTGCTGGTGATCATCGCGCTGGTGATGACGGTCGGCGTGTACGGCCTGGTGGCGGGCATCGTCAAGCTCGACGACGCCGGCCTGTACCTGAGCAAGAAGACGAGCGGCTTCGCGCGCGGCCTGGGCCGCATGCTGCTGGCCGCCGCCCCGCGCCTGATGAAACTGCTGACGATTGTCGGCACGGCCGCCATGTTCATGGTCGGCGGCGGCATCATCGGCCACAACTGGGAACCGCTGCACCACTTCGCGCTGGAATCGGCCGAACGCATGGCCGCGGTGCCGGGCGTCGGCGGCGTGCTGGGAGCGATCACGCCGACCGTGATCGATGCGCTGGCGGGCGTGATCGTCGGCGCGCTGGTGCTGCTGGTGGTGACGGTGGTGAACAAGCTGCGCGGGAAGAAGGCGGTGCCGGCGCACTAAGCGCTGTTCGATTGTTCCAGCGCTGTCGTGGTGGGTTCGAGAACCCACCCTACCCAGAATGCTGCGTGTCGCGCCATTCCACGCCGCACCGCCCAGGAACGTAGGGTGGGTTCTCGAACCCACCATCACGCCGCCCACCAAACGTTTCAAACCGCCGCCACATCCCTCCTGCGCATCGCCGCCACCCCGTCCCGCACCGCCCAGATCGCCGACAGCACCGACATCCCCGTCAGCACCCAGCTGGCCCACCCGTAATCCACGCGCACCAGATCCGCCGGCGATGCATGCCACCACAGCAGCGCATGCGCCACCAGCGTGATGGTGATCCCCAGGTTCACGAACAGCAGCAAATGCAGCACGCGCTCGGAGACCGGCAGCACCCGCGTATCGCCCTCGACGATGACGTCGCGCGCCGAGACGAACACTTCGCACAGCAGCAGTCCGCCGATCCACCACACCAGCACCCCGTGCCACTCGAACCAGGCGAGCGAAGCGAACAGGCAGGCAAAGATGGTCTCGCGCGCCGCGTGCAGGCCTTCCTCGGCGGAGGAATCGGCGCGCGCAGGCAGCTTCCCGAGCAGCTCGTGGTTGACGATGATGTCGGCGAAGCCGAGCAGGCCGTGCAGCATCAGCACATAGACGAAGGGCGGCACGTTTTTCCCGGGTGTTCTAGACTTGCAGGCGGTCAGGAGCGTTCGCGACGCAGGACGATGGCGCATGCTGCATGCACGCCGGCCATCGACTTCTGCGGCAGGCGCTTTTCGTGGCCCGGCTCCAGGCCCTGTCCCATCGATGTCGTCCAATCTGCCATCGTCTTTGTCCTCGCCGAATCGAATGAAAGGAAATGCATGCGGATCTTGCTGACGGGCGCCAGCGGCTTCATCGGACAGCACTTGCTGCCGGCGCTGCTGCGCGAGGGCCACGACGTGCTCTGCGCCGTGCGTACCGCCAAACACAGCGACGATCCGCGCCTGCGCTACGTCCAGGCCGACTTCGTTCACGATACCGAGAAATCCGTGTGGGCGGCGCGCCTCATTGGCGTCGACGCCGTCATCAACCTGGTCGGCATCTTTCGCGAGTCCGGCAGCCAGACCTTCGAACGCCTGCACCTGGACACGCCGCGTGCGCTGTTCGCCGCCTGCGCAGCGTCGCCGCAGGTGCGAATGGTTGTCCAGCTCTCGGCACTCGGCGCCGACAGCGACGCCGACACCCCTTATCACCTGAGCAAGAAGGCGGCCGACGATGTCCTGGCGGCGCTGCCCCTGCGGGCTTACATCGTCCAGCCCTCGCTGGTGTATGGCAAAGGCGGCGCCAGCGCGCGCGTTTTCAAGACGATGGCCAGCCTGCCGTTCGCCCTGCGCTTTGGCGGCGCGCCGCAGCTCGTACAGCCGGTGCACATCGACGATGTCGTCGAGGCCATCCTCGGCCTGCTGCGCGGGCGCCTGCCGCTCGCGCCCGGCGAAAGCGCGCGGCGCGTACCCCTGGTCGGGCCGCAGGCGCTACCCTTCATCGATTACCTGGCGGCGCTGCGCCGGGCGCTGGGCATGGGCCGCCTGCGCGTGCTGCCGCTGCCCGGCATGCTGGCGCGCGCCATGGCCAGATGCGGGCGCTGGCTGCCCGGCGGCCTGCTCGACGCAGACGCGCTGCGCATGCTCGACCGCGGCAATGCCGGCGACCCGGGGCCGATCACTCAGCTGCTCGGGCGCGCACCGACACCGATAGGCGCATTCGTCACCGACCCGCAGGCTGAGCGCACCCTGGCCAAGCTGGGCTGGCTGCTGCCGACCCTACGCTGGAGCATCGTCGCGGTGTGGCTAGCCACGGCCATCGTCTCCTTCGGCCTGTATCCGGTCGAAGCCAGCTACGAACTGCTGGCGCGCACCGGCATTCCGCCATTCTTGCAGCCGCTGATGCTGTACGGCGCGGCCGGCTTCGATTTGCTGCTCGGCCTGGGCATCGCCTTCCTGCCGCGCCGGCGCCCGCTATGGCTGGCACAATTGGCCCTGATCGGCTTCTACACGATCGTGATAGCGTGGAGGCTGCCCGAATTCCTGCTGCACCCCTACGGGCCCCTGACCAAGAACCTGCCCATGCTGGCGGCCATCTGGCTGCTGTACGAACTCGAGGAAACATAGATGGATTACGTTGTCGTGAAGTGGCTGCACATCCTGTCGTCGACCTTCCTGTTCGGCACCGGCATCGGTTCGGCCTGGTACATGCTGTTTGCGAACATCAGCCGCGACGTGCGCGCGATCGCCGTGGTGGCGCGCAACGTGGTCATCGCCGACTGGGTCTTCACCGCCACCACCGCCGTCATCCAGCCGGCCACCGGCTTCTACATGATCCACCTGGCCGGCTACCCGCTGGACAGCACCTGGATCACATGGTCGATCGGCCTCTACATCCTGGCCGGCGCCTGCTGGCTGCCGGTGGTCTGGATCCAGATGCGGCTGCGCGACCTGTCCGCCGAAGCGGTGCGCAACAACACCGAACTGCCGCCGCAGTACTGGCGCTACTTCAAGACCTGGGTGGCGCTGGGCGTGCCGGCGTTTGCGGCGTTTGTCGTGATCTTCTGGCTGATGGTGGCCAAGCCGATGTAGCGAACGAACCAGGCGGACGGGCCGCAGTAGAATGGCCCGCCTTGACCACTAACCGATGGAGGAACCGATGCGGGCTTACCAGATACTTCCTGGCAGTAACATCGACGGACTGCAGTGCGTGGACTATCCCGAGCGCGAACTGGCGCCGCTCGAGGTGCGGATGCGGGTGCATGCGGTATCGCTGAATTACCGCGACCTGATGGTGGCCAGCGGGAACTACCTGGTGAACGTGGACGACCCGATCATCCCCTGTTCGGACGGCGCCGGCGAAGTGCTGGCCGTGGGCAGCGGCGTGACGCGCCTGCAGGTAGGCGACCGCGTGGCCGGCTCCTTCTTCCCGCACTGGCACGACGGGCGCAGTACGCCAGAAAAGATCCGCCACGCCCTGGGCGGCGACGTCGACGGCATGCTGGCCGAGGAAGTCATCCTGCACGAGGACGCGCTGGTGAAGATTCCGCCGCAGCTGAACTTCGTGGAAGCGTCGACCATGCCCTGCGCCGGCGTCACCGCCTGGAATGCGATCTTCGTGTCGAGCAACGCCATCCAGCCGGGCGACACCGTGCTGCTACTGGGGACCGGCGGCGTGTCGGTGCTGGGCCTGCAATTGGCGAAAGCGGCCGGGCTGCGCACCATCATCACCTCGTCGAGCGACGAAAAGCTGCAGCGCGCGCGCGAACTCGGCGCCCATCACACGATCAACTACCGCAGCACGCCGGAATGGCAGGAGGAAGTCCTGCGCCTGACGCACGGACGCGGCGCCGACGTGGTGCTGGAAGTGGGCGGCCAGGGCACGGTGAACCGCTCGGTGGCGTCGGCTTCGATGGGCGGCAGCGTGGCCATCATCGGCGGCGTCAGCGGCTTTGGCGGCGAAGTGAATCCGGCAACCTTGCTGGCCACCGCCAAGCGCATGGTCGGGATTTTTGTCGGCAGCAGCAAGATGCTGGAAGATGTGATGCGCTTTGCCGCCACCACCGACATCAAGCCGGTGGTCGACCGCGTGTTCACCTTCGACCAGGCGAAGGAAGCCTACCGCTACATGGAATCGGGCTCGCACTTCGGCAAGGTGGTGATCGCCGTCACGGCCTGACGGCCACCGAGGTTTATCGAAGTCTCATCGTCCTTCGAAGCGTACCAGTTCAATCTCGAACAGCTTCGGCCAGAACTTGCCGGTGACGTAGAGCCGGCGATGCTTGCCATCCCAGGCGATGCCGTTCAACACGGCATCGACCGAGGCGGTGCCGCGCTGCGCGGGCGGCAACAAGTTGCGCAGGTCGACCCAACCCACCACCTTGCCCGAGGCCGGGTCGATGCGGGCAATCACATCCGTTCCCCAGACGTTGGCATACAGTTCGCCGTCGACGATCTCCAGTTCGTTCAGGGAATCGATCGGCTTGCCCTCGGCCGTCACCTGTACGCGCCGCAACTCCTTCAGGTTTTTCGGGTCCAGCACGCGGATATTCGCGCTGCCGTCGCTCATGTAGACATACTTGGCGTCGCTGGCCAGGCCCCAGCCTTCGCCCTCGTACTGGAAGCGGCCCTTGACGGCAAAGGTCTTGGCGTCGAAGACATAGCCGATTTTCGATTGCCAGGTCAGGCCGAAGATGTTGTCGCCGAAGGCCGTCGAGCCTTCGCCGAACACCTCGGCCGGCAGATCCGTCTTTTGCAGCACCTTGCCGGTCTTCAGTTCGACCTTGCGCAGCGTCGAGCGCCCGTTCAGGCCGGTGCTTTCGTACAAATGGCCGTCGCGGAAGAACAGGCCCTGGGTAAAGGCTTGCGGATCGTGCGGGTAGGTGTTCTTGACGACAAAGCCGTAGACGGGAATCGCGGCTTGCGCGGCGTGGCTGGCGAGCGCGGTGACGAGGACGGCGGCGAGGGCGGAAGTTTTCAGCATGGTCGGCTGGATGAGGCTGGTCGGGAAAGCCACTCTAGCATGAAGGCAGTCGCCACGTTGCCGGCACTGAAGCGTGGCGACAAAGCACGGTTGCAATGCTCAGTGACGAAGCTCGTGACGAAACTCGTGACGAAGCTTGATGACGAAGCCCGGTTACAAATAAGCCAGCAGGCGTCCGCAGGTAATCACGCCAAGCCAGAGCAGGATCGACAGCAGGGCGTGCACGCGCGCGGCGGGCGGCGCCGGCGTGTCGCGTTCCCAGCGCGCCACGCCGCGGTAAGGGAAAACGTGGAAGGCCAGGGCATTCAGCCCGGCCGCGGCGATTAGCACCAGCTTCAGCTGAAAGGCCGGGTTACGCGCCAGCTCGCCAGGATGCGCGGAAACCAGCAGCAGGCCGGCCGGGACGATCAGCAGCAGGGCGGCCACGCCCCAGCGCAACAGGTGCCGCGCCAGCATCGCCACCGGGAGACCGCGCGCAAAGCCGAGCACGCGCAGGTCGAACAGCACCACGCTGCCGACCAGCACGGCAAACCCGAAGATATGGACGATCTCGACCAACGGATACAGCCAGGGATCGCTCCGCATCGCCTGCGATATCGGCGTGTCCGCCAGCCAGGCCAGCCAAGAGCTCGCGCCCCCGGACGCCACTAACGCAGCTCCGTCGTCTTGCCCTCGATGGTGATGCGTTCGGCGCGCAGTTCGTCGCCCTTGCTGCGGTGCGGATAACCGTGGACGCTGGCTTTCTGGCCGGCCACCAGTTTATCGCGCGGCAGGCCGCGGCTTTCCATGCGCGAAGGCGGCGCCAGCACGACCAGCCAGGTTTTATCGGCCGTTTTCAGGCGCACGAAGCCGTGCGGCTGCTCGTAGCCGGCCTGTTCGATGGTGCCGGTCAGGTCGAGCGGCTTGTCGGACTGGTATTCGCTCCAGCCGTGGTGGGCAAAGGCGCTGGCGGTGACGGCCAGCGCGGCAAGCAGGAACAGACGCTTTTTCATGACGATCCTCCGGAACACGACAGGACGGGATGGCACGCGGATTGTACGTCCGTTATCCGGCGCGCAGGTGGGGCGTCGTCTATCGTGCGCGCGCTGTTGCGGACCTGTCGCTGTGCGCATTCAAGCGCCCGATCACGGCCAGGCGACCATCGCGCAGCTCGGTCAGCAGCATTTCCCCCTGTTCCAGGTATTCCCCGGTGAGGGCGCGGATGTTCACGTCGTGCGTGACCAGCACCAGCGGCCCCATGCCGCGCCGCGCTTCCAGGCGGTTGCGCAGGTCTTGCAGCCTGGCGGCACCCGTCGCTTCGTCGAGTCGGAACATCGAGTCGAGCGTGGGTTCGGGTTTCGCCCCGTCGAAGGCGAGGCGCGCCGTTTCCAGGCAGCGGCACCAGCGGCTCGACCAGACGGCGCCGGGAACGATGTTGTGGTGGCGGAAGGCGGCGCCGATGGCGCGGGCGTCGTCGCGGCCCGCAGCGGACAGGTTGCGCTGGGTGGCGCATTTGCCGAGTTCGAAGCCGGGCGGGTCGCCGATGCCGGGCGTGGTGGCCGCGTGGCGCATCAGCACGATGACGCCGCCGGCACGCAGGCGCTGCCAAAGCGCCTCGTCCGCCGTGGCGGCAGTCTGGGCAGCACAGGCGAGCGGGAGAAGGGTGAGCAGGCACAGGAACATGCGTCGGAACATGGGATTCTCCCGGTGGTGGGTCCGCCCATTATGACAATGAAGCCAACTGACCAGCGCACGTTCTGTGTTACCGTTAATCAAGCTTTTTTACGCAATTTCCTCGCACAGCGGCAATTGGCAAAATTGCCCGGATTAACAATTCATATTGTTTATACGATTTATTTTAAATAAATCGTATAAACCGTATGATCGTAAAATCAGGCTGTTTTCAACGGCCCGGAAAGCTCATCCATAAAATCCGGTGCGACGCCCGGAAAGCCGGGCTTGATCTCACTCCCCAAAGCCTTCCAGCACCACCTTGCCATTCGCCGCGCCGCTCTCGATAAAGGCGTGTGCGCGGCGCAAGTTGGCGGCGTTGATGGCGCCGAAGTGCTCGGCCAGCGTGGTGCGGATGCGGCCGGCATCGACCAAGTCCGCCACGGCGTTCAGCAGATCGTGCTGGGCCTGGATGTCGGCGGTCTCGAACAGCGAGCGCGTGAACATCAATTCCCAGTGCAGCGAAATGCTCTTGCGCTTGAGCAGACGGATATCGATCGGCTCCGGATCGTCGATCAGCGCCAGCTTGCCCTGCGGTTTGATGGCATTCACCAGGGCGGCGAAGTGCTTGTCGGTGTGGGTCAGGCTGATGGCGTAGTCGACTTCGCCCAGCTCCGCGTCCAGCAGGGCTTTGTCCAGCGGCTGGCTGTGGTCGATCACGTGCTGGGCGCCGAGGTCGCGCACCCAGGCCTGGGTTTGCGGACGCGAGGCGGTGGCGATCACGGTGATGCCGGTCAGCTGGCGCGCCAGCTGGATCAGGATCGAACCGACGCCGCCGGCCGCGCCCACCACCAGCAGCTTCTCGCCGGCATGGCCGCCTTGCTTCAGTCCCAGGCGGTCGAACAGCAGCTCCCAGGCCGTGATGGCGGTCAGCGGCAGGGCGGCGGCTTCGGCAAAGCCGAGCGACGCTGGCATGCGGCCGACGATACGCTCGTCCACCAGATGCAGTTCGCTGTTGCTGCCCGCGCGGTTGATGGCCCCGGCATACCAGACGCGGTCACCCGGCTGGAACAGGGTGACGTTCGGGCCGACGGCGCGCACGATGCCGCTGGCATCCCAGCCCAGCACGCGTGGTTCGGACTGGCCCTCGGCCGGCAGGCCGCGGCGCACCTTGGTGTCGACCGGATTCACGGAAACGGCATGCACTTCGACCAGCACATCGTGGCCGCTGGCGACCGGGTCGGCCAGGTGCAGGTCTTGCAAAGCGCTCGGATGGTCGGCGGGCAGGGCGGCAAAGGCGGCAATCGCTTTCATGGATGTTCCTCGTTGGTTTGAATATGGCCAGTGTAGCCACAAAAGATTGTATTGATTAGTCGCTATAATCCGGAAAGACTATCCAAGGGAATGGACAATGAAGCTCGATGCCATGGCACTGTTCGTGCAGGTTGCCCATGCGGGCAGCTTCACGGCTGCGGCAGCCGCCACCGGGCTGCCGAAATCCACGGTCAGCCAGCGCGTGGCGGAACTCGAGGCGGCGCTGGCCGTGCGCCTGCTGCACCGGACCACGCGCCGCCTCAGCCTCACCGCCGCCGGCCAGGTGTATCTCACCCACTGCGAAACCATGCTCGACGCGGCCCATGCCGCCGACGCCGCCATCTCGCGCCTGCGCGACGAACCAGCCGGCAACCTGCGCCTGACCGCGCCGGAGGCCTCGGGCATCCTGCTGCTGCCGCCGCTGCTGGCCGCCTTCCATGCGAGCTATCCGGCGGTGACAGTCGACTGCGTGATCACCGATGCCCACCTCGACCTGGTAGCCGAACGCATCGACCTGGCGCTGCGCACCGGGCAGTTGGGCGATTCCAGCTTCGTGTCGCGCCGCGTAGGCACGGTGCGGCGCGTGCTGGTGGCCTCGCCCGGCTATCTCGAGCAACACGGTACGCCGGCGCAGCCATCCGACCTGGCGCGCCACCAGCTGCTGCTGCACGATGTGCTGCCCCAGTGGCCGCTGCGCAGCGACGGCAAGATCGTGCAGGTGCCGGCCACCGGGGCGCTGCTCCGTGCGAACAACCTGAACACCTTGCGCGGCCTGGCGGTGGCCGGCGCCGGCATCGCGCTGCTGCCCTGGTTCATGGTACGCGACGCCCTGGAAGCGGGCAGCTTGCAGCTGGTGCTGCCCGAGCATCCGCCCACCGACAACAGCTATTACGCCGTCTACCCGGGCCGCAGCCACCGTCCCGCGGCCCTGTCTGCCTTGCTGGAATTTATCGATCAGTTCGACCTGGCAAGTTACTTGTCCTGATCTGTACTGACAGGCGCGAAGGATGCCGGCGGGCCCGGCTAACGTGCGCCAATTACACAAAAGATAATACTAAGATGACCACATCGGGTTGCATCACGCATCCCATGGCTGCCTGTCGCCCGGAGCCTGTTCCGGCGCGGCCGCGGCTTTTTGCCATCATCCAGAAAGGATTCACCATGCCAGCTCCCGAGCGCCACCCGCTCACCCTGCGCATCAACGGCCGCGATCACCAGCTGGAACTGGAAGCCTGGGTCACGCTGCTCGACGTGCTGCGCGAGCGCCTCCAACTCACCGGTACCAAGAAGGGCTGCGACCATGGCCAGTGCGGCGCCTGCACCGTGCTGGTCGACGGCCGCCGCATCAATTCCTGCATGACGCTGGCCGTGATGCAGAACGGCCGCGAGATCACCACCATCGAAGGCCTGGCCGAAGACGGCAAGCTGCATCCGGTGCAGCAGGCCTTTGTCGACAACGACGCCTTCCAGTGCGGCTACTGCACGCCGGGGCAGATCTGTTCGGCCATCGGGCTGATAAAGGAAGGGCAGGCCAAGACCGCCGCCGACGTGCGCGAACTCATGAGCGGCAACGTCTGCCGCTGCGGCGCCTATCCGCAGATCCGCATGGCGGTCTGCAAGGCCGCCGGCATCGACGACCCGGACAACGCGGTGCACCCAGTCGTGCCGGGGACGGTGCCGGCATGAATCCATTCACCTTTACCCAGGCAGACGACGCCCGGAAGGCCATCGGCGAGGTGGCCGGCAACGCCAGCTTCGCCGGCGAAGCCGTGCGCTTCATCGCCGGCGGCACCAACCTGCTCGACCTGATGAAAGAAGGCGTGATGGAATCGAGCCGCCTGGTCGACATCAACCGCCTGCCGCTCGATCGAATCGAGGAACAGGACGGCGGCCTGCTGCTCGGCGCCACCGCGCGCAATGCCGACACCGCCTACCACCCGCTGGTGCGCGAGCGCTATCCGCTGCTCACCGCCGCGATCCTGGCCGGCGCTTCGCCCCAGCTGCGCAACATGGCCAGCAACGGCGGCAACCTGCTGCAGCGCACCCGCTGCTACTACTTCTACGATGTCGGCACGCCCTGCAACAAGCGCGAGCCGAACACCGGCTGCGCGGCGCGCGAGGGCATCAACCGCCAGCACGCCATCCTCGGCACCAGCGAGCACTGCATCGCTACCCACCCGTCGGACATGTGCGTGGCCCTGGCCGCGCTGGAAGCGACGGTGCACGTGGAATCGGCACGCGGCAAGCGCGACATCCCGTTCGCCGAATTCCACCGCCTGCCCGACGAGGCGCCGCAGTACGACACCGTGCTCGAAGCCGACGAACTGATCACCGGCATCTCGCTGCCCGACGCGCGCCGTTACGCCGCCCACTCGGCCTACCTGAAGATCCGCGAGCGCCTGTCGTACGCGTTCGCCCTGGTGTCGGTGGCCGTCGGCCTGGATGTCGGCGCCGATGGCGCGATCAAGAGCGCGCGCATCGCCCTGGGCGGCGTGGCCCACAAGCCGTGGCGCCGGCCGGAAGCGGAAGCGCTGCTGGAAGGGAAGCAGCCCGACCCCGCGCTGTTCGGCCAGGTGGCCGACAAGCTGCTCGAAGGCGCACTGGGCCATGGCCACAACGACTTCAAGATCCGCCTGGCGCGCAACGCCATCGTGCGCGCACTGAAAACGGCGGTGGAAGGCACCGTCACCAATACCGGAGAGCGCAATGACTGATTTGATCCACGATCTACGCGCACCCGTTGCCGAACCGGGCACCGGCCAGGTGCGCACCGGCACCGCCGTCTCGCGCGTCGACGGCCGCGCGAAAGTCACCGGCGACGCCCGCTACGCCGCCGAACACTTCGCCCCCGACATGCTGTACGGCGTGGTGGTGAGCAGCACCGTGGCCAAGGGCCGCATCGTCACCATCGACGCCACCGAGGCGCTGGCCCTGGAAGGCGTGGTCGAGGTGATGAGCCACCTGAACCGCCCGAAAGTGCGCTCCTTCGACATCAGCTACAAGGACATGACGGCGCCGGCCGGTTCGCCCTTCCGCCCGTTCTACGACGACGGGGTGATCTACAGCGGCCAGCCGGTGGCCTTGGTGCTGGCCGAGACCTTCGAGGCCGCACGGCGCGGCGCCGCCCTGGTGCGCATCCACTACCACGAGGAAGCGCACGACACGCGCCTGACCGCGAACCTGGACAAGGCCTACAAACCGCGTCCGCTGAAGGCCGGCTACGAGCCGCCGCCACCTGAAAAAGGCGACGCCGAAAAGGCCTGGCAGGCGGCGCCGGTGCGCATCGAATCCGAGTTCCACCACGGCGTCGAGCACCACAATCCGCTGGAGCTGTTCGCGTCCACCGTGATCCGCGGCGAAGACGGCCACCTCACTATCTACGACAAGACGCAAAGCTCGCAGAACAGCCGCTGGTACGTCTCGCACGTGTTCGGCCTCTCGAAGAACAAGGTCACGGTGCGCAACCCGTACGTGGGCGGCGCCTTCGGTTCCGGCCTGCGCCCGCAGTACCAGCTGACGCTGGCCGTGATGGCGTCGCTGAAGATGGAGCGCTCGGTGCGCGTGATGCTGACGCGCCAGCAGATGTTCAGCTTCGGCCACCGTCCCGAGACCGTGCAGTACGTGAAGCTGGCGGCCGAGCAGGACGGCACGCTGACCTCGATCATGCACGACGCGATCGCCGAGACCTCGCAGATCGAGGACTACGTCGAAGTCGTCGTCAACTGGTCGGGCCTGCTCTACGCCTGCGACAACATCAAGCTGGGCTACAAGCTGGTGAGCGTCGACCAGTACACGCCGATCGACATGCGCGCCCCGGGCGCGGCGCACGGCACCCATGCGCTCGAAGTAGCGATGGACGAATTGGCCTATAAGCTGAAGATGGACCCGCTGGCGCTGCGCCTGAAGAACTACGCCGAGCGCGCACCCATCGAGGACAAGCCCTTCTCGAGCAAGGAGCTGCGCGCCTGCTACGAGCAGGGCGCGGCGAAGTTCGGCTGGGACCGGCGTCCGCTCGAACCACGTTCGATGCGCGAAGGCTCGGAACTGGTCGGCTGGGGCATGGCCACCGGTGTCTGGGATGCGATGCAGATGTTCGCCCGCGCCAGCGCCGTGATGCATGCCGACGGCCGCCTGGTGGTGTCGAGTGCCGCCACCGACATCGGTACCGGCACCTACACCGTGATGGCGACGATTGCCGCCGAAGCGATGGGCCTGCCGCTCGAGCGCGTGACCTTCCAGCTGGGCGACTCGACCCTGCCGGTGGCGCCGATCGAAGGCGGTTCCTCGCACGTGACGACAGTCGGCTCGGCGGTGGCGGGCGTGTGCGACAAGCTGCGCCTGACGCTGCTGCGCTACGCGCAATCGGCGGCCGATTCGCCGTTCCGCGACAAGCGCTTGAAGGACGTGGAATTCGTCGACGGCGCCATGCGCCTGAAGAAGGATCCGCGCACCTGGATCTCGCTCGGCGCCATCGTGGCGGCGACTGGCCGCGCGCAGCTGGAAGAGAAGTACCTGATGCTGCCGAACATGCTCAAGCAGCGCAAGTTCCGGCGCCTGGTGCACTCGGCGGTGTTCGTCGAGGCGCGCGTGGACGAGGAACTCGGCATCGTGCGCATCACGCGCGTGGTCAGCGCCATCGCGGCGGGACGCATCATGAACACCAAGACGGCAAGCAGTCAGATCGTCGGTGGCGTGGTGTGGGGCATCAGCCAGGCGCTGCACGAGGAAAGCCATACCGACCACCGCTTCGGGCGCTTCATGAACCACAACCTGTCCGAGTACCACGTGGCGGTGAATGCCGACATCCACGACATCGACGTGATCTTCGTGGAAGAGGACGACCGCATCGTCAGCCGCCTGGGTGCCAAGGGCGTGGGCGAGATCGGGCTGGTGAGCGTGTCGGCGGCGGTAAGTAACGCCATCTTCCATGCCACCGGCAAGCGGATTCGCAGTACGCCGATCACGCCGGACAAGGTGTTGATGGGCGGGCCGTGAACGTAGTTTGCAAGCGCTGGCGGGGCTGTTGCCTGATCCGTTAGTGGTGGGTTGAATCCGCGTGGGCACAAGTGCCCACCCTACGGTCACTAGCGCGGCCCGGCCCACCCTACGGGACACGTAACGTATCCGGGTTTCGTATGAACTCGCCCGTAGCGATTACCGTAGGGTGGGCACTCCGTGCCCACGCGGATCATGCACACCACAAGCTGCACACGCAACAGCGCCACGTTTTCCAATTGACCATCGCACGAAACAGGGAAACCAACATGGCAATCCAACCCAACGGCAAAGCTGCCATCGTCACCGGCGCCTCGCGCGGCATCGGCCGCGCCATCGCCCTGCGCCTGGCACGCGAAGGCATCGCGGTCGCCGTCAACTACGCCAGCCGCGCGCACGACGCCGAGGCGGTCGTTGCGGAAATCGAAGCCGCCGGCGGCCGCGCGATCGCGCTGCAGGGCGACGTGGCGCAGGCCGCCGACTGCACGCGCCTGTTCGACGCGGCCGAGGCGGCGTTCGGCGCCATCGACATCGTGGTCAACAACGCCGGCGTGATCCAGCCCGGCACCACCATGCTGGCCGATACCGATGACGCGCTGTACGAGCGCATCTTCGCCATCAACACGCGCGGCACCTTCCACATGCTGCGCCTGGCCGCCGCGCGCCTGCGCCAGGGCGGACGCGTCGTCAACTTCTCGACCAGCGCCATCGGCCTGGCGATGCCGGGCTATGCCGTGTATGCGGGCGCGAAGGCGGCGGTC
>DAMABW010000002.1:42566-46791 GCA_031999925.1 Massilia sp.
CACCAACATCTTTGCCAAGGAAATGCGCGGCAAGGGCATCTCGGTGATGTGCGTGGCGCCGGGACCGACCGCCACCGAGCTGTTCCTGGAAGGGAAACCGGCCGAACTGATCGAGCGCCTGGCGAAAGCGGCGCCGCTGGAACGCCTCGGCACGCCGCAAGACATCGCGAACACGGTGGCGTTTCTGGTGGGCCCGGAAGGCGAATGGGTGAACGGGCAAACGCTGCGCGTGAACGGCGGCATTGTGTAAAACTGTCGAGTTATCCCCACCCTATTTCGACCGACGTACTCATTCAGCAATTATCATCCATTTTGATATCTGTATGCGGCATGGTTAACTGTTGGTTGCGAAAGAATCGGGGCCGCGAAAAGCATTACCGGAATTACCGATTCGCGCTTTTGGAAGAGATATTCAGGCGCAGAGCACGTCGTAATGGACGTCCCTGCGGTCTTCTGACTGTGGCCCCTCGACCAGGTAAGCATCCCAGCCAAGGCGGCCGAGATTGCTGGCTTGCGAAATGGTAACCGGCCGCACGTCGGCGGCGCGCAGCACCAGTTCGACTTCGTATTCGAGCACCAGGCCGGTGAACACCGTGAGCAGGCTTTTCAGCGCACGTGCCGCCAGCCCGCCGGGCAGGAAAGCCGTGAAGCCGGCATGGTCGAGCGGCCCGACAACCAGGCGCAGGCGCAAATCGCGTTGCCAGACACGACCGCCTGCAATCGCATCCTTGCCGAGCACGCCGATCGCACCGCCGAGCACGGTCTGCTGCGCCAGCGGCACCTCGTACCAGTGGCCGACGAACTGCTCGGCTGCCACCGGATGGCCGAAATATTCGCTCAGCACGCGCGCCAGTTGCACGGCCGAGCTCGGGCGGTGCCGGATCGCTGCGGCAAAGTAGCCGATCGACTCGTCGAGCACGGCACCATCCTGCTGGCGCGACAGGCGCTGGCGCAGCGAGGTGTTGCCCAGGCCAGCCAGCCCAAGCAGCAACGGCAGGAAACTGTCCTGGCCGTCGACCTGGTACTTGAATGCCAGCCGGTACTTGCGCCAGGCTTCGTAGAACAGCGCCAATGAACGGTTCGAGAAGGTGTCGAGGAAAGCGCGCGCGCCTTCGTCCTTTTCGTTGAACAAGTGTTCGGCGATGCGTTCGGTGTAATGGACCGGCAGTACGCCGGTGCCGCCGAGCAGGCCCATGAAGGCGGGCGTGATGCGCACGTATTTCAGCGTGGCGTCCTGCAGCGCGGCGCCGAGCGCGGCGGCACTGCGTTCGATGTCGCGCGGTTCGGGGGCGATGGCTTCGAGCTGGCTGGCCGGAAAGCGCAGCGAGGTGGTGTTCTGGAAGCGCAAAAAGTTGGCAACCATGCCTTGCCACGGCATGCCGTTGCGCTTGAGCCAAAGCTCGAGCACCCGCACCGCCTGGAAATATTCGAAGCGGTAGGGTTCGCGGAACAACTTCTCGATTACAGCAGGCTCGAATCGCCGCTTCTTGGCAAACATCTCAGCAGCTCCTGGCCGTTTTTGTTGGAAACCACCACCAGCTGGGTGAAGCTGTTGGCATGCACATACAGCGCCAGGAAGCGTTCGACGATGTGGGCAAAGGCGTGGATGCCGCTGCCGACAAAGGCTTCTTCGTCGATACGCATGCGTACCTCGACGCCGCGCACCAGGCAAGTAAAGGGATTGCCGGACAGCCAGGCGGTAGCGGGCTGCTGCACGATGTCGGCAATGCCGGCGATCTGGCGCTGCGAGGAAGGAGAACGCGGCAAGTCGTACAGCGCCAGCATTTCGCGGAAGGCGTCGATGCCGCCGTCGGCGAGCGACAGATGGTTCAGCGACAGGTGCGAGATCAGGCGCCAGTGGGCGCTGCGTCCGCGGGCGAAACGGTAGGACGGCGTCGGTTTGCGCAGGAAGGCGATGCCGCGCGTGTTCGAGCCGCCCTCGAGGAACAGATCGCCGCCGGCCTGGCCATAACCGAGCAGGGCGGGCAGGTCGCGGTTGCTGCAGGTTAGTTCCAGGTTCAAGGTATCGGTCTCGACGGCGGCCGGGTCGAAATCGATATCGACAATCGAGATCTGCGCCTCGAAGCCCGGGCTTTTATCCAGCAGCTCCTCGTCGCGCCGCATGGCCCAGTAATGGCCGTGCTGCTCGGGCGTTTGCGCATGCTTCAGCGAATAAAACGGACGGAACTCGACGATCGCTTCGCCATGCGGCGTCTGGCGCACCAGGTTCACCGAATCCACCGCATACACCTCGAAGGCAAAGGCGCGGCGCGCATCACCCAGCACCGGATAGCTGGCGCTGGCGTGGGTCAGGCGGATCGGCTCGCCGCGCTGGCGGAACAGATTGATAACCGGCGTGCAGCCGAGCAGCACATTATTCGTGCTCAAGGTGCCGAGCATGCGCGCGGTATTCGAGTCGGGGCGGATGCCTTGCAAGCCCAGGTGCAGGGTCAGGTTCTTGCAGCCCGACGGCAACAGCGGCGCCAGCGCCTCTAAGTCGATATCGAAGAAGTTGAACTTTTCGGGGAAACAGAAGTATTCGGTCAACAAGCGGTACGCCACATGCGAACGCGCCGGAAAATCGATCAGGGCTTCGTCTTCCCCGAAGCCGGCAGGCTGGACCGGAATGGCCGGCAAGGGAATCCAGCGCCCATTGTGGTCGGCCTCGATCCAGGCTGCAACGCCGCGCATGAACAGCGCATCGCGCAGGGCCGCGCAGAACGAGGGTTCGCCGTCGATGAAGACGCGCAGCGCGGACAAGGCCAGCTGGCCGGTGCGGACCTGCTCGAAGGCGCCGGACAGCCCCAGGTGGATGCAGGCGCCCGCGCCGGCGGGCAGGCGCACCGCTTCCGGCGGGCTGATGATGGCATCGAAACGCGCGGCGCTGATCGCGAGCGGCGCCACGTTCACCGGATACACGGTGCGGAAGGTGCAGGGACCGCCGCGTACCGGGCGGGTCGTGAGCTGGGTACCGCGCGGGATCGAACCGATGCCCTGGGCCGCGCCGCTGTCCATGTAGGCGATCGAGCAGGATGGAAAGGGCCGCAGGTAGTGCGGATACAACACATCGAACAGGGCTTCGGTGAATTCCGGGTAATCGTCGTCGAGGCGCTTGGCGATGCGTGCATTCAGCAGGGCGAAGGACTCGATCATGCGTTCGGTATGCGGGTCTTCGCATACTTCGCCGCTGATCAACAGGCGCCCGGCGATCTTCGGGTAGCGCTCGGCGAATTCGCGCAAGTTGCGGCGCAGGTAGCCCAGTTCGCTCTCGTAATACGGCAGTAATTGTTCCAAATCAGGCTCCCGCAGGCGCGGGGCGGCCTGCCTTGCTGATGCTGTAGCTCAGGGTGGATGGTTGCAGCACCGCGTCGAAGTTCACCGATTCCTGTGAGGTGCTGATCACGAGCAGGGCGGTGATCGAGAAGTTCAGGCGGTTCACCGTGTCTTCGCGCAGCTCCAGCGAGGCCTTGACGTTTTTCAGTCGCGGTTCGTGGCGTGCGATGACGTTTTCGATACAGGTGCAGATGTGGGCGCGGTCGGTCGGGCTCGACAGCGAGAGGTCGGCGAAGTCGATCAGGCCATAGCTGACGACCGACTTGGCGCATTCAGGAAAGGGCTCGAGCATCTCGTCGGGCAGCACCGAACGCGTATTCAGCAGGGCTTCGAGGTCGCGCGCCACCATGTCCTTCATGTCTTCCAGCATCGCACGCGGCGTGGCGCCACGCAGCGGCACGCCCAGCAGGCGGTCGAATAGTCCAGGTGTAAAACCTTTCATCGTGATCCTTCGCGCTGTGCATTGGTCCAGGGCAAACCGCATGTTGCCACGCCGTCCAGCGCCAACGTTTGAGCAACTTCACATGCGCAACTTCTGGCGCTTGTTATTGTCCTTTGAGGAAAGTTCGGCCCACATCAACAAATACTTGAGGGATGCCAGAAACATGAGCAGCAAAGTACTCTGGGGCGAAGGCCTCCTGTTACGTCCACAACATTTCCAGCGCCAGGACGAATACCACGAACATTGCCTGAACAAGGGCATCAAGGCGGTCCACCCTTACGCCTGGGGCGTCGAACGCCTGCAGATCGACCGCGAGGCCCTGGCCAGCAATGTGCTGCGCATCGTCGATCTCGCCGTGCGCTTCCAGGATGGCGAACTGGTCGATGCACCCGGGGCCGACGCGTTGCCGGACTCGATCGACCTGAGCGCGCTGCAACAGTCGCAGCAAAG
>DAMABW010000003.1:0-28778 GCA_031999925.1 Massilia sp.
GCGAGTACCGGATCAAAGCGTGATGTAGCGCCGCAGCCGTGGTCCCAGGCTGTTGGTCACCGCCAGCGGCAGCTTTTGCCAGGCGCTTTCGATCATCGGCCGCAGCTTGGCCTTGATCCCACCTCCGTCCGCCGGTGCGGCAATCGGGTCGGCTCCCTGTGCCACGCCTTGCGCGTCCCACTCGCGCCAGTCGAGCGCCACCGGCAGCGCACCCCATTGCTTCTTGAATTTATACGTCCCCTCGCCATAGGTCGAGCGGCCGAAGTCGAACTGGCGCACGCCGCGTTCGCACAACTGCGACTGGATCGCCCAGTACAGCAGCATGTTCGGCGCCAGCGGGTTGTAGTCGGCCAGGGTCGAGGCCCAGGGAATCACGGCCTTGTCGCCGCACAGCAAGACCCAGCCGGCGCCGACCGCTTTTCCTTCATGGCGCACGATGACGATGAACATGTCGCCGGCCGCGCTGTAGTGGCGGTGGATCGCGTCGAACCAGGCGCGGCTATGCGGTGGGCTGCCGAGGCGGCGCATGTTGCGGCTGTATACATCGTAGAACGCGGCCACGGCCTCCTCGCCGCCGGCCACTTCCGACGTCAGGCCATTCTTTTCAGCCTTGCGCACCTGGCTGCGCAGTTTCGGCGGGTAACTCTGCATCAGCGCCGCCGCGCTGTCGGGCAGGCCGAGCAGCATGCGCACCTTGCGTCCTGCGAGTGCGGCTTCGTCGAGGTCGCCCGCATGCGAGCAGCGCAGTTCGAGCCCGACCGCCTTGGCGCCGCCAACGTCCTGCCGCGCGCGTGCCGCCAGCGCCTCGGCCACGTCCGGCGCGTCGGCCAGCGGCCCGCCCAGGTCGCAGAAGGGCAGGGAGATCCAGCGCGGCTTGCCCAGCGGGCGGCTCACCGCCGACAGCGGCAGCATCCCGACCAGTTTGCCGGCGCGGTGCGCGACCAGGGCTTGTCCGGGATAGCCATAGGCGCCGGCCACCGCGCGGCGCCAGGCCGCCAGGTGGTACGCGCTGCCATCCGGCTGGGCACGGGCAAAGGCGTCGAGCTCGTCGTTACCGGGGGCGGCCGAGTCGAGATAAGAGAATTCGAGGTGGTTCAAGCATTGCTCCTGCGGTGTGCAGATGGGGTTTCCAGCGGTACATGAATGATCGCGCCAGATTGTATACGATTGACAACTTCGCTCCGGCCTGGCGCGGCAAATGTGTGGCCTGCGCACGATTCATTTTCTTGCGGAACTTGTCTAGCAGAAAATGCTAATATTGCACGGTGCCATGTAGCGAAGGCCCGGCGTCAGTGCCGCAGCCTGCCTGCATGAAGTAGCAGTGAGAACGACAGACTTCGCATTCCGGCAAATGATGCCCGGCACGATGCTGCCGCATCTCAGGCAGATTCATCCAGCATGCATGGAAACAGAGCCTTGGGAAGCGTCCAGATGCAAATACAACATCGTCGAGATACGTCTGTTGTTGGTGTTCTACAAACAGGAACCCGGTGTTGAGGCGTCTCCTGTTTCCATGCTATATTAAAAATTAGCATAATAGCAAAACTTTATTCGATAACGGAAGCTGATAATGAAAGCAGATCAGGTCGTCGCAGTAGTTGGACTGGGTTACGTCGGGTTGCCGCTGGCAGTGGAATTCGGCAAGAAAGCAAGAACGATCGGTTTCGACCTGTCGGCCTCTAAAATCGAGAACTACAAAAAATTCATCGACCCGACCGGCGAAGTCTCGACCGAGCAGCTGCAGGCGGCGCGCCAGTTGGAAGTCACCACCGATCCGGCCATGCTGGCCGAGGCCGACTACGTCGTGGTCGCCGTGCCGACCCCGGTCGACATCGCCCACAACCCGGACTTTTCCCCGCTGATCGGCGCCAGCACCACCGTCGGCAAGAACATGAAGAAGGGCGCGATCGTCGTCTTCGAGTCGACCGTGTACCCGGGCGCGACCGAGGAAGTCTGCATCCCGCTGCTGGAAAAACATTCGGGCCTGAAGTGGAAGGAAGATTTCCACGTCGGCTTCTCGCCCGAGCGCATCAATCCGGGCGACAAGGAGCACACCCTGACCACGATCCTGAAGGTCGTGTCGGGCGACGATGACGAGTCCCTGGAAAAGATCGCCCAGCTGTACGAATCGGTGATCACCGCCGGCGTGCACCGCGCCTCGAGCATCAAGGTCGCGGAAGCGGCGAAGGTCATCGAAAACACCCAGCGCGACCTGAATATCGCGCTGATGAACGAACTTGCGATCATTTTCGACAAGATCGGCATCGATACGCTGGAAGTGCTGAAAGCCGCCGGCACCAAGTGGAACTTCCTGCCCTTCCGTCCGGGCCTGGTTGGCGGCCACTGCATCGGCGTCGACCCCTACTACCTGACCCACAAGGCCGAGATGGTCGGCTACCATCCGCAGGTGATCCTGGCGGGCCGCCGCATCAACGACGGCATGGCCAAGTTTGTCGCGGAAAAAACCGTGAAGTCGATGATTTCCTCGGGCTTCCAGGTGAAGGGCGCGAAAGTCAACGTCATCGGCCTGACCTTCAAGGAAAACTGCCCCGACCTGCGCAATTCGAAAGTGGCCGACATCGTCCACGAACTGGAAAGCTACGGTGTCGACGTCCACGTGTACGATCCGCTGGCCGAAAGCGCCGAAGCCGAGCACGAGTACGGCATCAAGCTGGAATCCTGGGATAGCCTGCCAAAGGCCGACGCCCTGATCGCCGCCGTGCCGCACAAGGAAGTGCTGGCGCTGTCGCTGAACGATTTCCAGGCCAAGCTGAACGATGGCGGTTGCTTCATCGACGTCAAGTCGCAATTCGACGAGGGAGCCCTGAAGGAAGCGGGCTACTGCGTCTGGCGCCTGTAAGAAACCGGACCATGACGAGGCCGCCTTTGCCGGCGGCTTTGTCGCCTGTGCCGGGTACGCTTGGGTGCAGGCAGGTAATCAGTTTGACACCGGTTTTATATAGCGCAATCGAGAAAGTGTTCGGAAAACTGTGAATAAGATTCAAGACGTAAGGCAGCAACTGGGCCAGCACAGCCACCACTGGCTGGTCACCGGCGCCGCCGGCTTCATCGGCTCGAACCTGGTCGAAGCGCTGCTCGCGCTCGGCCAGCGTGTGACCGGCCTCGACAACTTTGCAACCGGGCACCGCCGTAACCTGGATCAGGTGAAAGAATCTGTCACAAACGACGCTTGGATGAAATTTAATTTCATCGAAGGCGATATTCGCGATCTGGCGGACTGTGCGCGTGCATGCGAAGGCGTAGACTTCGTGCTGCACCAGGCCGCGCTCGGTTCGGTGTCGCGTTCGATCGACGATCCGATTGCCACGAATGAAACGAATGTCACCGGTTTCCTGAACATGCTGGTTGCCGCCCGCGACGCCAAGGTGCGCCGCTTCGTCTACGCCGCCTCGAGTTCGACCTACGGCGACCACCCGGCCCTGCCGAAGGTGGAAGACGTGATCGGCAACCCGCTGTCGCCGTACGCGGTGACCAAGTATGTGAACGAGCTGTATGCGAACGTGTTCGGCCGTACCTATGGCATGGAAACGATCGGCCTGCGCTACTTCAACGTGTTCGGCCGGCGCCAGGACCCGAACGGGGCGTATGCCGCCGTGATCCCGCAGTGGGTAGCGGCGCTGATCCGCAACCAGCCGCTGCGCATCAACGGCGACGGCGAGACCAGCCGCGACTTCTGCTACATCGACAACGTGGTGCAGGCGAACCTGCTGGCCGCGACGGCGCCCCCCGATGCCGCGAACGGGGTGTATAACGTGGCCCTGAACGAGCGCACCAGCCTGAACGAACTGTACGCGATGATGCGCGGCCTGTTGCTCGAGCGCTTCCCGCACCTGGAAGCGCACCGGGCGGAATACGTCGACTTCCGCCGTGGCGACGTGCGCCACTCGCAAGCCGATATCGGCAAGGCGCAAACGCTGCTGGGCTACGCGCCCACGCACCGCATCGAAGAAGGCCTGCGCCAGGCCATGGATTGGTACGTCCGCGACCTGCAGGGTTCGCACGCGGTGTCCGAATAAGCAAGAAAAAGTAAGAAGAACAGGAGGGCTGACGTGTTTAGAATCTCTAATCACTACGTGTCGAAGATCGTTTCCGTGCTGCTGGTGGTGGAAGTGCTGGTGCTGCTCGGCGCCGCCTACGCCGGCGCGGCCTTGCGCTACATCGAGGTCGACAACGGTGTGACGCTGCCGCCGCTCGACCATTTCTTCACCTCGGCCGTCGCCTTTGCCCTGGCCATCGTGTTCAGCATGAGCGCGATGGGCATGTACCAGCTCGACTTCGAGGATGGCCTGCCCCACCCCTTCCTGATGAAGCTCCTGCCGTCGTTCGTGATGGGCTTCCTGATCCTGACCCTGGTGTTCTACATCGCGCCCGAACTGTCGCTGGGCCGCGGCATCCTGCTGCTGGTGTTCGGCCTGTCCGCGGTCGGCATCTACCTGGCGCGCATGATCTTCTTCAAGACCTCGGAAGCACGCTTCCTGCAGTCGCGCATCATGTTCCTCGGCGGCGGCCCGCTGGCCAAGGAATGCGCCGACCTGGCCGACCGTGCCGCCCGCTACCACCGCTACGACATCGCCGGTTTCATCCCGGGTGCCGGCGAAGAGCTGTGCGTGCCGCAGAACGGCCTGCTGAAAGTGCGCGAGGGCGATTCCCTGGTCAAGCTGGCGCGCCAGTACAACGTGCAGGAAATCGTGGTCTCGGTGCAGAACCGCCGCGGCGGCTTCCCGATCAAGGAACTGCTCGACTGCAAACTCCAGGGAGTGAAGGTGACCGATGCCGCCACCTTCTTCGAGCGCGAGACCTGCCAGATCCGCGTCGATTCGATCCAGCCGAGCTGGCTGGTGTTCGGCGGCGGCTTCGACCAGAGTTTCGTGCGTACCTTCATGAAGCGCAGCTTCGACCTGGTGTGCAGTACCGCGATCCTGGCGCTGACCTTCCCGATCATGCTGCTGGCGGCACTGGCCGTGCGGCTGGAAGACCGCGGCCCGATCTTCTATTCGCAGGAGCGCGTCGGCAAGGACGGGAAAAGCTTCTTCGTCCATAAATTCCGCAGCATGCGCGCCGACGCCGAAAAGAGCGGCAAGCCGCAGTGGGCGGCGCAGAACGACCCGCGCGTCACGCGTGTGGGCAACTTCATGCGCAAGACCCGGATCGACGAACTGCCCCAGATCCTGAACGTGTTCAAGGGCGAGATGTCCTTCGTGGGGCCGCGTCCGGAGCGTCCTTACTTCGTCGAACAGCTGATCGAAGTGGTCCCGTACTACAACGTCCGCCACAGCATCAAGCCAGGCATCACCGGCTGGGCCCAGGTGCGCTACGGCTACGGCTCCTCGGCCGAGGACGCGCTGCAAAAGCTGCAGTACGACCTGTACTACGTGAAGAACAACAGCCTGTTCCTCGACTTCCTGATCCTGATCGATACGCTCAAGGTGGTGCTGTTCCGCAGCGGCCGCTAAGCGTGTGCGGTTCGACCTGTCCCGGCTCCGGCCGGGATTCGCTTTTCGCCATTCCCGCGTGCGCCCTCCACAACCATGGATAGTGTTTCCCTGACCAGTATCGCCGCCTTCAGCTATGGCCTTGCCGCCATCGGCTTCGCGGCGCTCGCCGTGCCGCTGCTGACCGGCTGGCGCAAGCGCGCCTACGGGCCGGTGCTGACCCTGGCCTGCGTCGCCACCGCGCTCTGGGCCGCCGCGCTGACCGCCGCGGCCAGCGACAGGATGCTGTGGACGGATCTGAGCGACGCCATGGAAGTGGCGCGCAACGCCGCCTGGTCGCTGTTCCTGGTGGTGCTGCTGGGCGACTACCACCAGAAGGGCAGCCGCCTGCCGTTCGGCCTGCGGCCCTCGCTGTTCATCGCCGCCGTCTGCTACCTGCTGGCCCTGGGCGCCGCGTTCGCCGGCTACTGGGACCTGGCCTTGCTCGACTCGGTGCTGCCGGTGACGGCGCGCGTGGCCCAGGCCGTGGGCGGCATGCTGCTGGTCGAGCAGGCCTACCGCAACAAGACCGCCCAGGAACGCTGGGCCATCAAGTTCGTCTGCCTGGCCATCGGCGGCATGTTCGCGTATGACTTTTATTTGTACAGCCATGCGATGCTGTTCCGCGAGGTCGACCCCGATATCTGGGCCGCGCGCGGCGTGGTGAACGCGCTGACGGTGCCGCTGATCGCGGTGTCGATGCGGCGCGCCAAATCCTGGAGTTCGCCGCTGGCGGTGTCGCGCCGCGCCATGTTCCACTCGGCCGCGCTGTTCGGCTCCGCCATCTATCTGCTGGCGATGGGCTCGGCCGGCTACTACCTGCGCTACTTCGGCGGCAGCTGGGGGACGGTGATGCAGGTGACCTTCCTGTTCGGCGCCTTGCTGCTGCTGGCCGGGATCCTGTTCTCGGGCACCTTCCGCGCCTGGCTGAAGGTCTTCATCAGCAAGCATTTCTACAGCTACGGCTACGACTACCGCGAAGAGTGGATGCGCTTCACGCGCACGCTGTCCGGCGGCGGCGAGAATCTCGGCGAGCGCGCCATCCAGGCGGTGGCGGCCCTGGTCGAAAGCCCGGGCGGCCAACTGTGGCAGCGCAAGGAGTCCGGCGCCTACGAGCCGTCCGCCAACTGGCAGGGGCCGGAAGTGGACGTGGCCGAACCGGGCGATTCGGCCCTGTGCCGCTTCCTCGAGCGCACCCAGTGGGTGATCGACCTCGGCGAAATCGTCACCGAGCCCGAGAAATACGATGGCCTGGAACTGCCGCAATGGCTGAAGGAGTACCCGCGCGGCTGGCTGGTGGTGCCGCTGATGATGGGCAGTAAGCTGTTCGGCTTCGTGGTGCTGCAGACCGCGCGCAGCCCGATCAAGCTGAACTGGGAAGTCATCGATTTGCTCGACATCGCCGGCAGCCAGGCCGCCAGTTACCTGGCGCAGCAGGAAGCGGCGAACGCGCTGATGGTGGCGCGCCAGTTCGAGTCCTTCAACCGCATGTCGACCTTTGTCGTGCACGACCTGAAGAACCTGGTCTCGCAGCTGTCGCTGATGAACGCCAATGCCGCCCGCCACAAGGACAACCCCGAGTTCCAGGCCGACATGCTGGAAACGGTGTCGCTGTCGGTGCAGAAGATGCGCCTGATGCTGCAAAAGCTCAGCCGCATCGACGTCCAGGAAAAGCCGGCGCCGCAGGCGCTGGAAACGGTGGTGCGCCAGGCGATGGCGCAAAAGGCCGCGTTCGAACCGCGTCCGCAATTGCGGGTCGTCGATGCCGGCCTGCGCGTGCTGGCCGACCGCGAGCGCCTCGAGCGCGTGCTCGGCCACCTGATCCAGAACGCGATCGAAGCCACGCCGAAGGAGGGCAGCGTCACCATTTCGCTGGCGCGCGCCGGCGAAGCGGTACAGGTCGAGATCGCCGACACCGGCGAAGGCATGAGCGAGGAATTCATCCGCGAGCGCCTGTTCAAGCCATTCGAGTCGACCAAGTCGGCCGGCATGGGCATCGGCGTGTTCGAGAGCCGCGAATACATCAACGAGTTGGGCGGACGCCTGGAAGTCAGCAGCCAGCCGTCGCTCGGCACCACTTTCAAGGTCATCCTGCCGCTGTACGGGCACGATGCCGGGCGCGACGCGCTGCTCGAGCGCGCGGCCTGACCGCAGTACATGACGCAAGCGTACGATACAAGGAATACCGTGACACAGAATAAACCGAAACTCCTGATCATCGAAGACGACCCCGGCCTGCAAAAGCAGCTGAAGTGGAGCCTGGATGCCTACGACGTGGTCGTGGCCGGCGACCGCGAAGCGGCGCTGGCCCAGATCCGCCGCCACGAACCGGCGGTGGTGACCATGGACCTGGGCCTGCCGCCCGACCCGGACGGCTCGACCGAAGGCCTGGCCACGCTGCAGCAGATCCTGGCGCTGGCGCCGGACACGCGCGTGATCGTCCTCACCGGCAACCAGGACCATGCGAACGCCGTCAAGGCGATCGGCCTGGGCGCCTACGACTTCCACCAGAAGCCGTGCGACCCCGAGGTGCTGAACCTGGTGATCCAGCGCGCCTTCTTCCTGCACACCCTGCAGCAGGAAAACCGCCGCATGCAGCAGCAGCAAGCCGATTCGCCAATGGCCGGCGTGATCTCGCGCGCGCCGTCGATGTTGAAGATTTGCCGCAACGTGGAAAAGGTGGCGCCGACCTCGGCCTCCGTGATGCTGCTCGGCGAATCGGGCACCGGCAAGGAGGTGCTGGCGCGCGCCGTGCACGCGTTGTCGCCACGGGCGAAAGAGCGCTTCATGGCGATCAACTGCGCGGCGATTCCGGAAAACCTGCTCGAATCCGAACTGTTCGGCTACGAGAAGGGCGCCTTTACCGGTGCGGCGAAGCAGACCAAGGGCAAGGTCGAACTGGCCCACGGCGGCACCTTCTTCCTCGACGAAGTCGGCGACCTGCCGATGCCGCTGCAGGCCAAGCTGTTGCGCTTCCTGCAGGAGCGCGTGATCGAGCGCATCGGCGGCCACGAAGAGATTCCGGTCGACGTGCGCATCGTCTGCGCGACCCACCAGAAGCTGAAGGAACTCTGCGCCACCGGGCGCTTCCGCGAAGATTTGTATTACCGCCTGTCCGAGATCGTGGTGACGATTCCGCCGCTGCGCGAGCGCGAAGGCGATGCGGCCCTGCTGGCGCACCACTTCAAGAACAAGTTCTGCGCCGCCGAGTCGCGCCCGTCGCTGCACTTCGCGCCGGATGCGATCGCCGCCATCGAGGCCTACAACTGGCCCGGCAACGTGCGCGAGATGGAAAACTACATCAAGCGTGCCGTCATCATGGCCGACGGGAACACCATCGTCGCCGACGACCTGGGCTTGCCGGGCGAGGGCGCCGAAGAAGAACCGATCAACCTGCGCCAGGTGCGCGACGAGGCCGAGTACAAGGCCATCGTCAAGGCACTGGCGCGCGTCGACGGCAACATCGTCAAGGCCTCCGAGATCCTCGGCATCAGCCGCCCCACCATGTACGACCTGATGAGCCGTCATAACATCAAGACCGGACCGTGAAGCGCCTGGCCGGCGCGCTGGCGCTGTTGGCGCTGCTGTTCGTGGGCGCCGTGGCCGGCGCGCTGGCGTATCTGCAGGCGCAGGGCGTGGCGCCGCGCGCGCTGGCGCCCTACCTGCTGCACCGCACGAGCGGCCATAACGCGCTGATCGAAGCCGCCGGCCGCGTCACGGCGGGCACCTTGCTGCGCCTGGACCGCGGCAGTGTCCTGCGCCAGGCGATGCCGCCGCTGGTGGTCGGCGCCCAGCCGCAGGCCGCGCGCAGCGAAGGCGGCAACGAACGTCCGGTTGCCACGGTCGAGGAAGCGCGGCGGGCGCTGGCCGCTGCCGCGCCCGGCGACGTCATCACCTTCCTGCCCGGCAGCTATGCGGTCAAGGGCAAGCTGTTCGCCAGCCGTGCCGGCAGCGCGGAGGCGCCGATCGTGGTGCGCGCGGCGCTTCCCGGCACGGTGCGGATCGCCTTCGACAGCGCCGAGGGCTTCGTGGTGTCGGCGCCGTACTGGCGTTTCGAAAACCTGGGCATCCGCGGCGCCTGCCGCTACGACGACAACTGCCAGCATGCCTTCCACGTGGTCGGCAATGCCCACCATTTCGTCGCCCGCAACAACACGCTGGCCGACTTCAACGCCCACTTCAAGATCAACGGCGAAAAGGGCGCCTTTCCCGACCACGGCCTGATCGAAGCGAACACCCTGTCCAACACGGGTGCGCGCCGCACCGCCAGGCCGGTGACGCCGATCGACCTGGTCGGCGCCAGCGACTGGACCGTGCGTGCCAACATCATCCGCGACTTCGTCAAGGGCAGCGGCGACCGTATCAGCTACGGTGCGTACGCCAAGGGCGGCGCCCAGCGCACGGTCTTCGAGCGCAACGTGGTGCTGTGCGAGGAAAAGCTGCTGGGCGAACCCGGGCAGCGCATCGGCCTGTCGTTCGGCGGCGGCGGCACCGGCAAGCGCTATTGCCGCGACCGCCAATGCATCACCGAGCACGACAGCGGCATCATGCGCGCCAACCTGGTGGCCGGCTGTTCCGACGTCGGCATGTACCTGAACAGCGCGGCGGGCACGCGCATCGCCGACAACACCCTGCTCGACACGGCCGGGGTGCAGGTGCGCTTCCCCACCAGCAGCGCCACGTTCGAGGGCAACCTGGTCGACGGACCGATCCGCAGCGATGCCGGCGGGGTGGTGCGGCTGGGCGAGAACCTGGTCACGCCGATCTGGCAGCTGTACCTGGGGCGGCATCCGCAGCGGGCGCTGTTCGTGGATAGCGCGCGTGTCGATCTGCGTTGGCGGGATGGCGCATCACGCCGTCGAGCCGGGGAGCCTGGCAGCGATCTGTGTGGCCAGGAGCGCGGGGCACAACGCGCTTTCGGCGCATTCGACGATTTCAGGCAGTGCCTGCGCGCCCTGCCGTGAGCGTGAAAGGCTTATCGACAGGTATCTTTCGATAAGCCGAGAATCAATCCGGTACCGCCAGGATCACGCTCGACGCCTTGAAAATGGCCATGACCGGCTTGCCCAAGGCTAGTTCCAGCGCCTCGCTGCTGTCGTTGGTCACGATCGCCGCCACCGCCACGCCGCCGTCCAGGTCGATCACGACTTCGGTGTTCACGGCGCCCGGCTGCACCCGCGACACGGTGCCGCGCAACTGGTTGCGCGCCGAGAAGCGCGCGGTTTCGTCTGCTGCCACCAGGATGATCGAGGAGGCCTTGATCAGCGCAAACGCTTCGGCGCCGGGCTTGAGGCCGAGTTCCTGGGTGCTGCCGTGGGTGATCACGGCCACGATGCGGTGGCCGCCGGCGACGTCGAGTGCGATTTCGTCGTTGACGGCGCCGGTCTTGACCGAGGCAACTTTACCGAGGAACTGGTTACGGGCGCTGGTGCGCATGCTGATTCTCCTGATGAGCAGGTATTCGTCGGCCAGGCCTGCGCTCTGCCGTCCAAGTTGTTCGACAAAGCGCCGGTGTTCCTGTTCCACTTGCTGGAAGTTCTGCACCAGCTGGACACCGCGTGGCGTGAGGCGGGTGCCGCCGCCGCCCTTGCCACCGGCCGCGCGCTCGACCAGCGGCTCGCCGGCGAGGTTGTTCATGGTGTCGATCGCATCCCAGGCCGCCTTGTAGCTCATCCCGGCGGCCTTGGCGGCCTGGGTGATCGAGCCGCACTCGGCAATCTTCGCCAGCAGGGTCAGGCGGTTGCCGCCGCCAAAGTTTTCGCCGCCGACGGTCAGCCACAGCTTGCCCTGCAGTTCCAGGGGCTTGTCGGAAGGCGCGCTCATGCGGCGGCCTCTTGGCAGGACAGGAAAGAGATGAAGAACATGGTGGCTCCGGTAAGGTTGCGCAGGCAGGGCGCAAGGATGCGCGATCCTACCTGTGCGTTTTCTTTTCAGCAAGTACGGGGTCGATGTCGGCGGCATCCATGACGAGCGCGCCATGGTGGACGGCGCCATCCTGCATGCGCACCACGTGGTCGCCGAAGACCTCGGCATCGGCCACGTCGTGGCTGATCAGGATCATCGGCAGCGCCAGCTCGCGCTGCAGCCGGTCCAACTCGCCGCGCAAGACAATCCGCAGGTCGGGGTCGAGGGCGGCGAAGGGTTCGTCCAGCAGCAGGGCCGCCGGTTGCGCCACCAGGGCGCGCGCCAGGGCCACGCGCTGGCGCTGGCCGCCCGAAAGTTCGCCCGGCAGCTGGTGCGCCAGGTGATCGAGGTGAAAGGCGGCGAGCCAGCGTTCGACCGCCTCGCTGCCGGCTTGCCTGCCCGGATTGCGCCAGCCGCGCGTTTCGCCAAAGGCGATGTTCTGGCGCACGCTCAGGTGCGGGAACAGGGCATAGTCCTGGAACAAATAGCCCATGCGGCGTTCCTGCGGCTTCAGGTTGATGCGCTGCTGCGCATCGAACAGCAGGGCGCCGCCGACCATGATGCGGCCGCTATCCGGGCGCAGCAGGCCCGCGATCGCACGCAGCGCCTGGCTCTTGCCGGCGCCCGAGGGGCCGAGGATGACCAGGCGCTGGCTGTCCGACTGCAGGCGCAGGTTCAAATGGAAGCTGCGCTTGCCGGAGCGCAGGGTCTTCTGGATGTCGAGGTCGAATTGCATCAAGGGATTCTAGCGGTACCCGACGCGGCCTGGAGCCAGCCGCCCCGCGGTCAACAGCACGGCGATGCAGACCGCCGAGGTGATCAGGACCAGGGTATTCGCGATGTCGTCCTGCCCGGCCTGCACCGCCTCGTAGACGGCAATCGACAGCGTCTGCGTGCGGCCGGGGATACTGCCGGCCACCATCAGCGTGGCGCCGAATTCGCCCATCGCGCGTGCGAATGCCAGCAGGGCGCCGGCCAGGATGCCGCGCCAGGCGAGCGGCAGGGTCACGCGCAGGAACAGCGCCGCTTCCGAGATGCCGAGCACGCGCGCCGCGTCTTCCAGGCGGCCGTCGACGGTCTCGAAGGCGGCCCGCGCCGGCTTGAACACCAGGGGAAAGGCGACAATCGCCGCGGCGATCACCGCGCCCTGCCAGGTGAAGATCAGGTTGATGCCGAACCAGTCCTGCAGGCTTTGCCCGATCCAGCCCTTGCGGCCCAGCAGCACCAGCAGGTAATAGCCGAGCACGGTGGGCGGCATCACCATCGGCAAGGTGAGGATCGTGTCCAGCAACTCGCGGCCCGGGAAGCGGCGCCGCGCCAGCAGGAAGCCAACCGCCACGCCCAGCACGAGCGCGATCGCGGTGGCCCAGCAGGCGACTTTCAGCGACAGGGCGAGGGCGGTCCAGGTCGGGTGCATCGAAGATCAGCGAATCGTGTTCAAGGCTTGAGGAAGCCGTAGCGGGCCAGCACGGCCTGCGCCGCCGGGGCCTGGACCCAGGCGATGAAGCGGCGCGCCTCGGCAAGGTCTTTCACGCCGGCGGTGGCGGCGATCGGGTAGCTGATCGCGGTCGACAGCGGCACCTCCATCGCCACCTTGACCTTGCCCTTGAAGGCGACGGCGTCCGAGCCATAGACGAAGCCGGCCTCGGTTTCGCCGCGCGCCACGTAGTCGAGCGCCTGGCGCACGTTCTGGGTCATGATCATTTTCGGGCCGAGCGGCGCCCACAGCCTGGCCGCTTCGAGGGCGTCCTGGGTGTAGCGGCCGGCCGGCACGCTGGCAGGGTTGCCAACGGCCAGGCGCGTCACTTTTTCCTGGCGCAGGTCGTCGAGGCGTTTCAGGTTCAGGGTGCTGTCGGCCGGGACCACCAGCACCAGGGTGTTGCGCACGAAATTCACGCGCTCGTTCGGGGCCACCAGCTTCTGCTTGACGGCGGAGTCCATGGTTTCCTGGTCGGCCGAGGCGAACACGTCGACCGGCGCGCCCTTGGCCATCTGCTGCAGCAGGGCGCCCGAGGCGGCGAAGTTCAGCAGCACCTTGCTGCCCGGGTGGGCGGCTTCGTAGCCTTGCGCGATTTCCTTGAAGGCGTCGGTCAGGCTGGCCGCGGCCGAGACGGTGATCTCGGCGGCTTGGGAAGTGATGTGAAACGCGGCGCTGGCCGCGAACAGGACGGCGCTGGCAAGGAAACGGCGGGTGGTCACGGCAGACACGGGAAGTCCTCCTGGTGGGTAAGGACCACCAGTGTAACAGCGTTATATACTTCCGTATATTGCGGTTCGTGCGGATGAGCCGGTGAGCGCTGCTTTACCAGGAGCGCAGCCAGTCGCGGGTCCAGTTCGACACCTGGTCTTGCCAGGGCCGGCGCGAGAAGGTGTGGTCGGCTTTGTCGATCTTCTGGCGCGTGAAGCGCGGTGCGGCGAGCAGCTTTTGCCAGGCGCCGGGACGCGATGACAGGTCGGCGAATTCCTGGGCCGTGAGGTCGGCTCCGCTCAGTACCACCAGCACGCGGCCGCCGAAGCGGGTAAGCGCATGCTGCATGCGTTCGGGCAGTGGGGCAGTTGCCGGCGCGGTTGTACCAGGACTGACGCTGGCTTCGGCCTGCGGACGCGGCCTGAACGCCTTGCCGAGGTCTTGCCACAAGCCGCGCACCGAGGCTTTCACGTCGAACTGGCCGCTGGCGACCTTCTTCCACAGGCGCGCATCGAACAGGCGCGCACGATAGTAATGCTTGATGGTGGCGCGCGCCGCGCCTTCCTCGGTGCGCACCCAGGGATTAAGCAGTACCAGTCCGGCTACGCGCGCATCCTGGGGTGCGTACATGGCGGCAGCCGAGGCGCCGTCGCACAGGCCCCAGAGCACGACTTCCTTCATTCCCGGCACTTCGATGAAGAAGCGGTCGATCGCCGCGCGCAGGTCCTGGTCGACATTGTCGAACGAACGCAGTGCGCCCTCGCTGTCGCCCATGCCGCGGTAATCGAAGCGCATCGCCGGCACGCCGGCGCCGGCGAGGTCGCGTGCGAGCAGGGTGAACTGGCGGTGGCTGCCGGCGCGGTATTGCGGGCCGCCGACCACGATCAGCACGCCGCGCTGGTGCGGCGTACCGGCTGCGGCGGGCAGGCTGACGATGCCGTACAACCAGGCGTCGCCGCAGGCGAAGGAAAGGGCGCGTTCTTCAGGCATCGGCGGCATTGGCTGCATCGTGGGTCAGGGCGGCGTTGCTGGCCGCGATCAGGTTCGGACAATCGACGGTCTCGGGCGCGGCCCAGAACTGCGGGCCGGCGGCCAGGTGCACGTTCACGCGGCTGCCCTGCAGGCGCCAGGTCTCGACCACGCGCGCGGCCGCCGGCGGCAAGGGACGCTCGGAGGCCGCCACCACTTCGCACCAGTCGATCGTGCAGCGCGGCGCCAGGGCGCGCGCATCGGCCGCGTCGATGCCATCGACCAGCGCCGGGCCCAGCGTATAGCCGGCGATTTCCAGCGCTTCGCCGGCCCTCAAGGCTTCACGCAGGGCGTCGGTGCCGCCGCTGTCGCTGCCGCCGGCCAGCAGTTCGCCCGCCAGTTTCAGGCGCAAAAACTGGTTCAGGTAGCCCGAACCGATCGTCACCGGCTGCCACAGCAGCAGCCGCGCCGGCGGCCTTGGTGCGCGCTGGGCGTGGCAGACCGCGAGCAGGGCGCCCAGGCGCAAGCCCCAGAGGCCGGCGGTGCGGCCGGTTTTCTGTTCCAGCCAGCCGCGCGCTGCCGCGATGTCGCGCAGCCAGCCATCCCAGGACGCGTCGCCGAAGTCGCCGCCGCTGTCGCCGCAGCCGTGCAAGTCCAGCAGCAGCACGGCGATGCCTTGCGCGGCGAAGGCACGTGCCTGCAGCGCGGCCATGCGCCGCGAACGGTTCATCTCCTCGGCGAACGGGTGCAGGTAGACCAGTGCGCCGCGCATCTCGCCCACGGGGGCGTGATACAGGCAAAAGCGCGGGCCGTCCGCTGTGTCGAGGAAAAAGGCGTCGGCGGGAGCGTGGCCGGGCGCGCCCATTTACTGTGCGCGCTCTTCGACGAAGGCGGCCAGGCTGCCCAGCGTGGCAAAGGTGCTGGCGCTGATGTCGTCGTCGTCGATGGCGATGCCGAAATGCTCGTCGAGGGCGCCGATCAGGGTGACCACGGCCATCGAGTCGAGTTCGGGCAGGCTGCCCAGCAGCGGAGAATCGGCGCCGAGGGCCTGGCCGGCGGGGCCGAGGTTCAGCACGTCGATCAGGAGGGTTTTGACTTCTTCAAGGTACTTCATAAGCTCGTCGTCGGTGTAGGGGCCGGGCGGTTGCGCGCGTTCGTTCGTGCATCGAGCAGGGCGTGCAGGCGGCGCAGACCGGGCCAGCGATAATAATTAACATGGTACATAGTGCGTACCTCGTCCGTCCAGCGCAGGTGCCATTCCATCACGCGGCCGTAGAACTCGAGGCGGGCAAAGCGGCCCGCGTCGAACAGGGCGCGGCAGGCTTCCTCGCGCATCAGCAGCGTGGGCGACCAGTTGCTCGGTACGCTCTCGTCATAGCTGGTCTTCAGGACCACGATGCTGTCGGCGTCTTCCACGCACAGGTCCATCGCGACCAGCTGTTCGTTGAAATAATACCGGTAAACACTGGAGGAGATGCGAGTGGCCGCGTTGCGGCCGGCCAGCGCTTCGAGCATGGCGCGGTAGTAGCGGCCCTGGGCATTCCCGGCATGCACCGCCGTGCCCTTGCCGGCTTTCCAGCCCGAGCTCTCCAGGCGGCCGTAGTCGGCCACGGCCTGCGCCATCGCTCCGGGATCGCGGTCGATCTGCAAACGCGTGGCGATGCCTTCGCGTTCCAGGCGCGCGCGCTGCTTCTTCAGGTTGCCGCGCAGGTTCTTGCCGCGTCCGGCCCAGTAAGCGTCGAAGCTGCCGGCCAGCGTCACGCGCGCGGTGTCGATGTAGTCGAGGGTGCGGGTGCAGGCGCCGTCGGCCGGGCGCGGCATCAGGAACGGGTCCATCTGGGTCAGCGCGACGATCAGCGGGAAGCCGGGCAGGGCGCCGAGCAGGCTGCGCGCCAGCTTTTCGGTGTCCAGGCCGGGCTGCTGCAGCCACAGGCCGAGCGGCGCCTGCGCCGGCTGGAAGGTGGCCCAGGCGCCGCGCCGCGTCGGGCGCACGATGGCCATGGCACCGATTACGCCATCCTTGCGCCAGACGGCCAGCAGATCGCTCTCGCGGCCGAACTGCTCGACCAGCGGCGCCACGAAATCCAGCGCCAGCAGGCTGGTGGCCGGGCCGCCCGCGTGCAGGCGTTCCCAGTCGGCGCCATGGCGCGCGAAGTCGCGTGCGGGATAAACGGTCCAGCTCATGCCAGCACCGCCTTCCGTACGGCCTGGACCAGCCAGTCGACTTCGGATTCGCGCAGCTCCTGGTGGCAGGGCAGGGACAGGACCCGGCGCGACAGCATGGCGGCATTCGGGCAGGTGCCCGCATCCATGCCCTGCCACAGCGGGTAACCGAAACGCGTCAGCGGCACACCCGCCGCCTTCAGGCGTGCGAACAGCGTTTCCGGGTCGTCGGCCAGCAGCGGGAAGACCCAGGGACAGGCGCCGTCCGGCAACTGAGCGTGCAAGGGACGGATGCCGGGCAGGCCGCGCAGCGCCGCGTCCAGGCGCCCATAATGCTGGCGGCGCAGCGCCTGGATGCGCGCCGGCGAGGCCAGGGTCAGCATGCTGCGCGCGAACAGCGAGGAGCGCTTGTCGAGCCAGCGCGGGTCGAAATTGAAGCTGCTGTCCGACGAATCCGGCGCCAGCGACTTGGCAGGGGTCTTGCGGCCGCGCTTGAGCATGCCCCAGAGGGCGCTCTTTGCGCGCAGCGGCAGCCACAGGGCCGCTTGCACGCCCGGCAGGCGGCCATAGGCGAAGCCGCGTTCGAGCGAATTGAGCAGCGCTTTTGCCTCGAAGCCGACGCCGGCCGAATGCACGCGCACCTTGTCCAGGCTACGGGTTTTCGAGACCAGGGCGCCGCCTTCGTAGATCGGGAAGAACTTCATGCTGCTGGCGATCGCATAATCGCCCCAGCTGCCCAGCGGCTGGCCGGCGTGTTCGCCGATAAAGGCATGGGCGCAGTCCTCGACCAGGGCGATGCCGCGCGCGTCGCACAGGGCGCGGATCGGCGCCATGTCCTGGGCGAAGCCGAAGTAATGGGTGACCATCACGGCGCGCGTGCGTGCATCGATCTTCGCGGCCAGGTCGTCCAGGTCGACGCGCGCGTCCGGGCCGACCCGGTAGAACACGGGCGCGGCCTCGCGCCACAGCACCGGCGGGATCATCGAGGGACTGTGGTAGGCCGGCACCAGCACCGTGTCGCCGGCTTTCACGCCGAGTTCGCGCAGCGCCAGGGCGATGGCCACGCGTCCGCTCGTTACCAGGCGGTGGGCGCCGGCGTCCAGCACGGTGCGCGCCGGGACGTTGGCAGATGCGCTGGCCGCACGCCGGAACGAGGAAGCGGACAAGACCGGTGCCAGGGGAATCAGCGGACGGGTGGAAGACGGGGACGCGAGCATGGGTCCAGTATAAACCCTGTGTTGAAAAATTTGCCACAAGACATGAAAACCGTGCTGCGGTCGAAAGCTGCAAGCTGTTAAGATTGCGGGCTGCGCGCCGGTTGCCGGCGCCGCCCACGAACCCGTTTGCCATGGCTGACCTGATCCACGATTTCATCTTCGATTCCGCGCGCCGCACGCCTGGCGCCGAGGCGCTCGCCCATGGCGCGGTGCGGCTCGACTATGCTGCCCTGGCGCAGACTGTCGCATCCGCCGCCGGTGCCCTGGTCGGGGCCGGCGTGCAGCCGCGCGAGCGCGTCGCCGTGTTCCTGGAAAAGCGCATCGAGAACGTGGCCGCCATGTTCGGCGCCTCGCTGGCCGGCGCCGTGTTCGTGCCGGTCAATCCCCAGCTGAAGGCAGAGCAGGTGGCCCACATCCTGGCCGACTGCAATGTGCGCGTGCTGCTCACGTCGCCGGAGCGCCTGGCGCAGCTGGGCGAAGCGCTGGCGCAGTGCCCGGATTTGGAGACCGTCTTCGTCACCGGGGCCGCCGTCCCGGCCGAGCGCTTCGAGGTACGCGCCTGGGACGCCGCACAGGTGGCGCCAGCCGACGGCGTGCCGGCCGCGCGCCGCGCCATCGACGCCGACATCGCGGCCATCCTCTACACTTCGGGCAGCACCGGCAAGCCGAAGGGTGTGGTCCTGTCGCACCGGAACATGGTGGCCGGTGCCCGCAGCGTGGCCAGCTACCTGGCCATCACGCCGCAAGACCGCATCCTGTCGGTGCTGCCGCTCAGCTTCGACTATGGCCTGAGCCAACTAACCTGCGCCTTCCTCGCCGGCGCCACTGCGGTGCTGCTGAACCACCTGTTCGCGAAAGACGTGCTGAAGGCGGTGGTCGAGGAACGCATCACAGGCCTGGCCGCCGTGCCGCCGCTGTGGTTCCAGCTGTGCGCCCTGCCGTGGCCGCAGGATTGCACGCTGCGTTATCTGACCAATTCCGGCGGCGCCATGCCGACCACCACGGTGGCCGCCCTGCGCGCCGCCCTGCCGCGCGCCGAACTGTTCCTGATGTATGGCCTGACCGAAGCCTTCCGCTCGACCTATCTGCCGCCGGCCGAACTCGCGCGCCGCCCGGATTCGATGGGCCGCGCGATCCCGAATGCGCAGGTGATGGTGGTGCGCCCCGACGGCTCCCTTTGCGACCCGCATGAGCCGGGCGAACTGGTGCACCGCGGCGCCCTGGTCTCGCTCGGCTACTGGAACGACCCCGTGAAAACCGCCGAGCGCTTCAAGCCGGCGCCCGGGCAGGACCCGGCCCTGCCGCTGACGGAAATGGCGGTCTGGTCGGGCGACACCGTGCGCATGGACGAAGAGGGCTATTTGTACTTCATCGGCCGCAGCGACGACATGATCAAGGTGTCCGGCTACCGCGTCAGCCCGAACGAGGTCGAGGAAGCCGTGTACGCGACCGGCCTGGTCACCGAGACGGTCGCCTTTGGCGTGCCGCATCCGCAGTTGGGCCAGGCCATCGTGCTGCTGGCGCTGCCGAAGGAGGATGCCTTGAGCGACAAGGCCCTGCTGAAGGAATGCCAGCGCCGCCTGCCGGCCTGGATGGTGCCGGCGCATATCGCCTTCGTAAACGAAGCCTTCCCGCGCAACCCGAACGGCAAGATCGACCGCAAGACCCTGCGCATGCATTACCTGACGATGTTTGAAGAGACCCCATGAACGCCAAGCCCGTCCACGCCGCCCAGACCCTGTTCCCCGTGGTCGACGACTGCCTGCAGGTCGGCGGGATCCCGCTTACCCGCCTGGCCCAGCGCGTCGGCAGCACGCCCTTCTATGCCTACGACCGCCGCCTGTTGAGCGAGCGCGTGGCCCACGTACGCGCCCACCTGCCGCCAGCCGTCGAGCTGCACTTCTCGATGAAGGCGAATCCGATGCCGGCCCTGGTCCAGCACATGGCGGGCCTGGTCGACGGCATCGACGTCGCGTCGAGCGGCGAGCTAAAGGTGGCATTGGACACCGGCATCGCACCGGGACGCATCAGCTTTGCCGGTCCGGGCAAGTCGGACGCCGAGCTCACCCGCGCAGTGGCCGCCGGCGCCGTGGTGCATGCCGAATCCGAGCGCGAGATCCGCGCCCTGGCGCGCATCGGCAATGCACTCGGCATCGCGCCGCTGCTGGTCCTGCGCATCAACCCGGATTTCGAGTTGAAAGGCTCGGGCATGCGCATGGGCGGTGGCGCCAAGCAGTTCGGCATCGATGCCGAGGAAGCGCCGCGCATGCTGGCGCTGGCGTCCGAACTCGGTTTGAACGTGCTGGGTTTCCACATCTTCAGCGGCTCGCAAAGCCTGAAGGCCGAAGCCATCATCGAGACCCAGGCCCAGACCCTGCTGCTGGCCGAGCGCCTGGCCCAGGACGCGCGCGATCCGGTGCGCATCCTGAACATCGGCGGCGGCTTCGGCATTCCGTATTTTCCGGGCGAAGCGGCGCTCGACCTGGCGCCGATCGGCGCCGCGCTCGATGCCGTCCTGCCGCGTGTGAAAGCCAGCCTGCCCGACGCCCAGCTCTCGATCGAACTCGGACGCTACCTGGTCGGCGAAGCCGGCGTCTATGTCGCGCGCGTGGTCGACCGCAAGGTGTCGCGCGGCCAGGTCTTTCTGGTCACCGACGGCGGCCTGCATCACCATCTGGCGGCTTCGGGCAACTTCGGCCAGGTGATCCGCAAGAACTACCCGGTCGCGATCGGCAACCGCATGGGCGCCGGTGCGCCGCTGGAAACGGCATCCGTGGTCGGCCCGCTGTGCACGCCCCTCGATTTGCTGGGCGAGCGCATGGAATTGCCGCAGGCCGAGGTCGGCGACCTGGTGGTGGTGTTCCAGTCGGGCGCCTACGGCCGCTCGGCCAGTCCGCAAGGCTTCCTTAGCCATCCGGAAGTGCCGGAAGTGCTGGTTTGATCGCCGGCGTGCCCATCAACGTCAATTGTGCGGGCAACACTGTTGAATTTGCGATAAAGTAATTGTTGCAGGAAAATAAACGGAGACAGACTCCACCTGCGGCGGCTAATGGCGTCTTTGCACTGGACGAACCGGCTGCGGCCCCCCAGGAACAAGACCATGCCAGCGCACCAGACTTTCAGCTTCGAATCCCGCCTGTCCGACCAGTTGCAGCGCGCTCTCGCGCTGTGCGCGGTTCATCTGCCCGATGCGGCCGCACGCGTGCGCGCTTTTCTCGCGCACTTCGCCGATCCCGATCCCTACGCCGGTTTCAAGGCGATTCCGCCGGCCGCGCGCGCCATGCACGACGCGGTGGTGGCCGAACGCGGCGAACAGGCCGGCGCCTGCTTCCTGCTGGCCGCCGTCCTGATGGGCGTGCGCGATGCGCTGAAGAGCGACTTGATGGCGCGCCTGCCGCCGCGCGTACGCACCCACCAGTTGCGCCAGTTCGCGCGCATCGCCAACCACGACGAAGCCTTCTTGCCGTTCTGCCGCCTGTACAGCGACGTCTTCCTGAAGGAGTTCGGCCTGGCCACGCTGCGCCTGTACGCGGGCGCGTCCAGCGTGATCGATCCGCGCTCGGGCGTGGGCCGGTCGATGCTGTGGAAGGGCGGCCTGCTGCAGTTGCCGGGCCGCGCCCTGTTGTTCGCGCGCGCCGGCGGCTTCAAGCCCTACTTTGAGATCCACGTGAACCGCCTGTACCAGGACGAGTTCAACGAGGAAGGACGCAACGAGTGCTACCGCTGCTGCGTCGATCTGTACGCGCTGCACCCGCAAGCGCTGGGGATGATCGCCGGCAGCTGGTTCTACGATCCGGTGGTGGAGATCATCAGCCCGCACCTGGCTTACCTGCGCACGGTGCCGGAAGCGGGCGGGGCGCGCGCGCTGTTCGTCTCGCACGACGAGCAGGCCGTGAAGAACGCCACCGCCACCTCGGAAAAGCGGCGCTCCCTGCAGGCGGCCGGACAATACCGTCCGGCCGCCTGGGCGCTGGTGTGGCCGCGCCGTGCGCAGACCGAATGGGCGCGCCGCCACAAGGACAAGAACGACTGACATGACCATCAAACAAGCCGTACTGCGCGCCGCCAAATTCGCCGGGATCTTCGCCCTGGTGCGCGCCGCCACGCGCCGCCAGCCGCGCATCCTGTGCTACCACGGCGGCAACCTGGGCGACGAGCGCCGCTACAACCCGAAACTGTTCTGCACCCGCGAACAGCTGCGCGAACGCCTGGAATGGCTGCGCCGCACCGGCTTCGTGCCGGCCACGCTCGACGAGGTCGCCACGCCCGGCTTCGCGCCGCCGCAGGGCATCGCGGTCGCGATCACGCTCGACGACGGCTGGTACTCGTCCTGGCACGACCTGCTGCCGTCGATGGCCGAGTATGGCTACCGTCCGGCGCTCTACCTGCACACCGACGCCTACGAGGCCGGCGCGCCGATCATCCCGGTGAGCGTACGCTACATCCTGTGGAAAGCCGGTCCGGTGTCGGCCGCGCTGGCCGGCTTCGGCGCCGGCATGGATGGGCAGTGGCAGCTGGCCGGACGCGAGGAGCGCCATCGCCTGTGCGCCGCCGCCGAGGCCTGGCTGCTGGCGCTGCCGCCGCAGGACGTGGCGCCCGGCCTGGAACGCTTCGCCGCAGCCATGGGCGTACCGGCTGCCGATCTCGACCTGGCTTCGCGCCGCTTCAGCTACATGACGCGCGAGGAATTGCTGGCCGCTTGCGCGAACGGCTGCGCCATCGAACTGCATGGCCACCTGCACGAATACCTGCCGGGCCAGCCCGAGCGCAACCGCGCGAATATCGAACTGTGCCGCGAGAAGATCGTCGCCGCCGGCCTGCCGCGCCCGACGCATTACTGCTACCCGAGCGGCGCCTTCGACGCCCAGGCGCCCGAGGTGATGCGCGCGGCCGGCGTGGCCACCGCCACCACCTGCCTGCCGGGCCTGGTGCGTATCAAGGATGACGACACGCGCTACCTGCTGCCGCGCTTCCTGGATGGCGGCAACGTCTCGATGATCGAGTTCGAGGCCGAGATGAGCGGTGTGCTGGAGTTGCTGCGCAAATTGACCGGGCGCTGAGCCGTCATCGCCGCAAAAAAGAAACGCGCCCGAGGGCGCGTTTTTGTTTACCAGACCGCATCACCCTACCAGCTTGACGCGGATCCCCACCTTGCCCAGCGCCGTCTCGACCCGCCCGAAGCCGTAGCGCTCCAGCCCGTGCGGCGACTTCGCCAGGCGCCACAGCACGTACAGCGCGAGCGCATAGGTCAGCGCGCCGACAGCCACGCACACGACCAGCGCGATGAGGTAGTCGAGCGTGACGCCATGGCGCAGCTGCATCTGGCTCTTCACGGCCAGCACGGCGCCGCCCATGACCAGCGACGCCAGCAGGGGCCGCACCAGCTGGCGGCAGAAGGTGGTCCAGCCCAGGTTCAGGCAGCGCGCCACCATGCCCTGGTTCACCGGGATCATGGCGATGCCGGTCGCCAGGTAGGCACAGGACGCGCCGATCATGCCGAAATGCTTCACTGCCGGGATCAGGAGGGCCACCATCACCACCGCCTGCGCCGCCCACACGATGGTGATCAAGCGCGGCCGGCCCAGGGCCAGGTAGACGTAGGTGATGTTGGTCTGGACCGCCTTGATCACGCTGTGCACCGCCAGGATCTGGATCAGCGGGATCGCCGCCAGCCACTGCCAGCCCAGGGCTGCCGGCACCAGCACGTCAGCGACGGCAAGGATGCCGATCCCGGCCGGGATCGTAAACAAGGCGATCGAGGAGATCACTTTCAGGAAGCTGTCGCGCAGTAGGTCGAGGTCGTGCGCGGCCTTGGAATAGCCGGGGAAGGCAGCGCGGTTGATCGGCGCCACCAGTTCGGTCGTCGGCATGGTCGCGACTTCGGTGGAAATCGCATGCGTACCCATCGCGGCCGGGGTCGTGTAGTGGGCCAGGATGAACTGGGCCGCGCGGTTGTTCACGAACTGGATGATGTTGTTCACCACCAGCCATTTGGAGGCGTGGAACATCTCGCCGCGCGCCGCCAGCGACAGGCGCGGGCGGTAGGTCGAGATCACGTAGGACTGGATCACCGACAGGATGGTCCCGGCCAGTTGGCCCAGCACCAGCGCCCAGTAGTTGCGCATGATGAAGGCCAGGGGAATGGTCACCACCAGGGTCGCCAGGCGCTTGCTGAGCAGGAAGCGGAACTCCTTGTCGAAGCGCATCTCGCGCTGGAACTTGACGGTGCCGATGTTCGAGAAGCCCTGGATCACGAAGCCCAGGCCCAGGATGTACAGGATGTTCGCCAGGTCCGGCTGGTTGTAGTAGGCCGATGCCGGAATCGCGATCGCCGCCATGCAGATGCCGCAGACGGCGGCAAAGATGACGTTGAAGGTCCAGGCCGTGTTGAAATGGTCCGGACCGGCCTTCGGGTTCTGGATCAGCTGGATGTCGAAGCTGAACGACACCAGCAGCGAGAGGGCCGAGTTGATGATCATCGCCATCGCCACCAGGCCGAAGTCGGCCGGCACCAGCATGCGCGCCAGGATCAGGGTACTGATCAATCCGATGCCGCGGTCCAGGAATTTAAAGGCGACCATCCAGATCGCGCCCTTGGCGATCTTGGTGTCGATCTCGGAAACGGGCTTCAAGCTCATCGCACCGCCTCGTCGAACAGGCGCGCCAGTTCGGCCGCCTTGTGCGCGCGCGCGGCCTGGGCGATCACCTCGTCCGGGGCGATGTAGGCGCTGCCGTCACGCAGGCCGGGAATGAAGGATTCGAGCGCCGCACCGATCTCCTTCGGATTGTCGACCTGCGCGGTGAGCGTGAAGCCGGCGCCGCGCAGCACCTGCGCGGTTTCGCCAAGCGGGTCGACCAGGCCGAGGATCGGTTTGCGGGTGCGGAAGTATTCGTAGACCTTGGCCGGGATCTGGTTGTTGAAGGGCGTGCCCTGGAACAGCAGCAGGCCGTCGGCGGCCAGCATCTCGCCCAGCGCGTCGCGGTAGGGCACCGGCGGCAGCACCTCGACGATGTCGCCCACGCCATGGCGGTCGACCTTGGCCTGGGTGGCCGGGATGTTGCCCGGTGCGCGCAGCACCACGCGCAGGGTGGCGGCGTCGATCTTGCCGGCGGCCTTCAGTGCCGCCAGCGCGGCCAGGAAGGATTCCGGATTGCGGCCGGCGTCATACAGCACGCCGCTGTGCAGCAAGGTGGTGCGCGGCGAACGAGCCACGGGATTCGCAGCCGCCGCTTCCAGCAGGCGCCCGAATTCTTCCTCGTCGTAGCCGTTCTCGATCACCAGGAACTTGGCCGGATCGACTTCCGGAAAGCGCTCGCGGTAGGAACGCAGGGCGCTATGCGTGGTGAAGACCGCGAAGCGGCAGCGGGTGATGGTCTGGCGTTCGATCCAGCCGTAGATGGCGCGCAGGCGCTTCGAGGTCGGGTGCGAAGGCTGCAGCATCGGATCGCGGAAGTCGGCGATCCAGGGCAGGCCGGTCAGGCGGTGCAGGCCGAGCGCGATCAGGTGGGCGGTGGCCACCGGGAAGGTCGACCACAGTACCTGCGGCTTGTAGCGGCGGATCATGGCCAGGCCGGTCGGGGTGGCGCCGAACCACCAGGACACGTAGCGGTCGGGCATGGCCAGCGCTTCCACATAGCGGCCCTTGTAGCCGAGGTGGACCTTGGTGTCGAGCGCGAACGGGCGCTTGACGATCAGTTCCGGCGGAATCGCCGCCAGCTGCGAGGCGTTTTTCACGCCGTAGGCACGCGGATTGGCCGACAGCACCATCGGTTCCCAGCCGTGGCGGCCGAGGAGTCGGGAAAAGCTCAGCGTGCGCTGGATGCCGCTGCTGCCCGCCTGCGGCGGGAAGTGGAATGCGATGAGTAATGCGCGTTTGTTCATGGGTGTTTCGCCTGGCCTTGCGGCCGTGTTTTTCTTGTTATGTCAGACTGGTTCAGCCGCGCGCCAGCCACTGCAGCAGGCGCAGGGCGAAGCGCATCGGGGTACGGTCCCAGGGCCGGCTGCGCGGCAGCTGGAAGCGGTCGTGGTGGCGCGTGATGGCGCCCACCGCGGTGGTGAAGGCGGCCTGGAAACCGGCCTCGCGCACCATCGCCACGTGGCGCGCATCGTAGTCCTTGCCGACCTTGCCGTTCGGGTAGGCGAACATCGGCACCGGTTTGCCGATGATGGCTTCGAGGTCGCGCTTGCTGCCGGCGATTTCTTGCATGGCGCTGGCGTCGTCCAGGCTGGTCAGGATCGGGTGGGTCACCGTGTGGGCGCCGATCTCGATGCCGTGGCGGTCGAGGTTCACCACCATCTCGGGCGTGAGCATCAGGCCTTCGGCGGCGCTATCCCCCACCAGCGTCTCGAGGCGCCCGACCAGGCGGCTGCGTTCCTGCGGCGGCAGGTATTTCGAGGCTTCGGTCAGCTTGCCGAGGGTGGCGGCGCGTTCCGGCATGCTGCGCAGCGAATACACGCCGAGGCCGAATTCGGCCAGGTCGAGTTCCTCGACGGGCAGGGTTTCGACGGCTTCGACGATGCGGTCGTTCCACATCGTGTGGCCGTTCACGAAGCCGCTGCTGACGAACACCGTGGCCGGCAGCTTCAGGCGGCGCAGCACCGGCAGCGCCAGCTCGTGCACCGAGCGGTAGCCGTCGTCGAAGGTGATGCAGACCGCGCGCGGCGGCACCCGGCCCGACTCGATGGCGGCCAGGGCGTCGCGCAGCGACAGCACGTTGAAGCAGCGCGCCAGCAGTTCCATCTGCCAGGTGAAGATGTCGATGTCCGGCTCGGAGGCCAGGAAGGGACTGGGCGCGGCCAGCACCCGGTGGTAGTTGACGATCGCGACACGGCCATTCCCGCGCGTGAAGCGGGCAATGGCATTACCGGCGGATCGGATCAGTTGGTCGTTCATGTGGTCAGGAAGAATCCGCGTTTATTATTAGTCTGCCAACCACTATACATGTTGAACGGCAATTGTGGATGCGGATGCGGATGCGGTGCGCGCGGGTACCGGCTGCAGGGGCGCGGGGGTGGCCGTACCGGAAGGCTGGATGCCGGCGCCGCCCGCCGGCTGCGGCGCCGCATGCATGGCGGCCAGCGTAGCCGGCAGCAGGCGCTTCTCGATCACCAGCACCAGGCCGAACAGGCAGAAGATCAGGTCGACGTAGGCGAAGCTGAGCGCCGCGCCGCCCAGGGCAAAGGCGAAGATGCTCAACTGGATCATGGTGGCCATGGTACGCAGCCATTGCGGGGCGCCGGCGCGTTTCGCGCGCCGCGCGATGCTGCCGGCCTTGAAGAAGGCGCTCGCCAGGCAGCAGAGATACAGGAACAAACCGCCAAAGCCCTGTTCGCCCATGACCTGGAAATACACGCTGTGCGCGGCGCGCCCGACCGTGGTGTTCGGCACCGCGTGACCCGTGTAGAACCAGGGGTAGGAGAAGAAGTCGCGCGACAGCTCGGTCCAGACCGGGAAGTATTCCAGCGACTTGAAGCCGCCGCCGAAGAAGGGGTGCTTCATCGCCATGATGAAGGAGAGCTTCCAGGCCACCACGCGGCCCATGAAGGAGGCATCCTCGTCGGCGGCGCCGATGGTGTCGATACGGTTCGTGTAATCGTGGCTGATGAACGGGATCAGCGCCGCCACCAGGCCGATGATCAGGAAGGTCAGCAGCACCTTGCGGTCGCTCTTGATGTACAGGTAGGCGCCCAGCGCCGCCAGCGCCACGAAGCCGCCGCGCGACTGGGTGCCGATCACGCCGAACACCAGCAGGGCCATGGTGCCGAGCAGGCCGAGGCGCAGCGCCTTCGACTGCTTGCCGTATTCGCCCAGCAGGTAGTAGCAGACCGGCAGCGTCATGACGAATGCCAGCGACAGCTCGTTGCGGTCGCCCAGCACGTGGCCGGGCATGCCGGCGATGTTGTGGCCGCCGCCGCTGGCGAGGAATTTCAGGGCTTCCAGGTCGGCATAGAAGCCGACCGACAGCACCAGGCACCACAGCACGAAGTCGACGTGCAGCTTGTCCTGGATGGTCAGGGCCACGAACACGAACAGCATCACCACCTTGAAGAAGCGGGTCAGGTATTCGAACGAGACCTCGGGCGGCGCGATGGTCGTCATGGTACTGATGCAGGTCCAGAGGAAGAACAGCAGCACGAAGCTGCCGATCATGCCCAGTTGGACCTTGGGCTTGTGTTTCCAGGCCAGGTAGCCGAGGATGGCGACCGCCGTGAACAGCAGGTTGTAGCGGATGTGGCCCGCCATGCCGTAGACCCAGCCGTTCGGGAAGAACAGCGCGGTCCAGACCCACATGCCGACGGCGATGAAGGGGCGCTGCACCATCGCGTACAGCATGATCGGCAGCAGCGCCAGCAGGAAGAGGTCACGCATGGCCGTTCCCCTTGTTCAGTTGTGCGGCCTGGGCGGCCTGGCGGCGCGCTTCGGCTGCCGCCTGCTCGGCCGCCTTGGTGCGCGCCTTGTCGGTGCGCAGCGCCCACAGGCAGAGGTAGACCACGGCGCACAGGTCGATTGCCCACAGAAGAGATTCCATCGTTCAGTTCATCCGTATCAGGTTCGGGCTCAAATTCGGGCTCAAGTTCGGCTCAGATCCGGGCCAGGGCCGGCGTGACGGCGCGCCGTGCCAGGACCTCGCCGAACAGGCGCAGCTGGCCTTCGGTGGTGTCGTCCCAGCTGAAGCGCTCGGCGTAGCGGCGTGTGGCCGCGCGGTCGGGGTAGTTGGCGCGCAGGGCGTTCACGGCGTCGGCCACGCCCTGGTAGCTGCGCTCGGCCATCAGCACGCCCGCTTCCGGCGCGGCCACGACTTCCGGCGTGCCGTACACGCGGCTGGCCACCACCGGAGTGCCGC
>DAMABW010000003.1:28788-37328 GCA_031999925.1 Massilia sp.
CCTCGCCAAATGGTGCCGTGAAGGGTTTCGGCGTGCCGCAGGCCATGGATTCGAGCAGCACGTTGGCCCAGCCTTCGCGGCTGGACGACAGCACCAGGGCATCGGCGTTGCCGTAGTGGCTGCGCAGTTGGGCTTGCGGCACGGCGCCGAGGAAGCTCACGCGGTCCGTCACGCCCAGTTGACTTGCCAGCGTTTCCAGCTTGGCGCGGTCCGGGCCGTCGCCGGCCAGCACCAGGCGCACGCCCGGCAGCAGAGGCAGGGCGCCGATGATCAGGTCCTGGGCTTTCACCGGCACCAGGTGGCCGACCGCCAGCAGCGTGAACATGTCGTTCGGGGTACGCTCGATCGGGCGGAACAGTTCCAGGTCGACGCCGTTCCTCAGCGAGACCACGCGGTCGGCTTCGATGCCCATGCCGACCACTTCGTCGCGCAGGGCATTGCAGACCGTTATGATGGCGTCGGCGCGGTGCGCCGCCCACAGGATCTGGCGGCGCGGCAGCGCGTATTGCGGGAACAGGGTGATGTCCGAGCCGCGCGCGGTGATCACCAGCGGCTTGTTAAAGGCGCGCGCCAGCATGGCGGCGGCCACGCCGTCGGGATAGAAATAATGGGCGTCGATCAGGTCGAAGTCGTAGCCTTCGTCGAGCATGCGGCGGATCGCCGGCTTCACGGCCTGCGCCAGCAGCAGCGGCGCGACGTTCATGCCGACTTTCGGCAGCACCGGGTAGCGCGGGTGGCGTACCTCGATCCCGTGGCGCACTTCCTGGCGCGGCGCTTTGGCAAAGCGCGCGTACTGGCCGAAGCGCGGATTGGTCGACGGGAACCAGGGGATCGGCGCCACCACGCGCGCTTCCACGCGGCCGCTGGCGGCGAGGTGGCGCAGGCGGGTTTCCACGAAAATCCCGTGCCCCGGCTTTTCCGCGTTCGGGAACAGGGTACTGAAGGTCAGGATCTTCATGCAGCCTTCAAGCCCGTCAGGCGGCCATAGATGTTCTTGTAGCGCGACACGCTGACCGGCCAGTTACGTTCGGTTTCCACGTACTGCCGTCCGGCCGAGCGCAGCGCCGGCCACAGCATCTTCGCGTCGAGCAGGTCGCCGACCTTGCTTGCCAGCGAAGCCGGGTCGTCCGGTGCGAACAGCACGCCGGTCTTGCCGTCGACGATCAGCTCGCGGTGGCCACCCACGCTGGAGGCGGCCAGGATGCGGCCTTGTGCCATGGCTTCCAGCGGCTTCAATGGCGTGACGAGGTCGGTCAGGCGCATCGACAGGCGCGGATAGACCAGCACGTCGAGCAGGTCGTAGTACTTCTGCACCTGGTCGTGCGGCACGCGGCCGGTGAACACCACCTTGTCGGCGATGCCCAGGTCCTTCGCCTGCTGGCGCAGGTTGGCATCCTGCGGGCCGCCGCCGACCAGCAGCACGCGCACATCCGGATGGCGGCTTGCCAGCGCCGGCACCGCGCGCAGCAGCACGTCCAGGCCTTCGTAGGCATAGAAGGAGCCGATGAAGCCGATCAGGCGGTTGCCTTCGAAGCCGAGTTTGCGCTTGAGTTCCAGGTCGGCTTCGCCGCCGACGGCGAACTTGTCGATATCGACCGCGTTCGGGATCACCGTGACTTTCGACTCCGGAATGCCGCGCGCGACGATGTCGCCGCGCAGGCCTTCGCAAATCGTGGTCACGGCATCGGCACGCTTCAGGGCATAGGTTTCCAGGCCGCGCGTGAGTTTATAACGCAGGCCGTTCTCGGTGCTGGTGCCGTGGTCGACGGCGGCGTCTTCCCAGAAAGCGCGCACCTCGTACACCACCGGAATGCCGAACTTGCGGCCGGCGCGCAGGGCGGCGATCGCATTCAGGCAGGGAGAATGGGCGTGCAGCACGTCGGGCTTGATCGTCGGGATGATCTCGAGCAGGCGCTTTTCCAGGCCGCGGATGACTTCGAGCTGGTTCAGCACCGGCATCTTCGCCAGCGCACTGGTGGAGCGCGGGGTGCGGTAGAAGTGCAGGCCATCGGCCGTTTCTTCCGCCAGGTCGTTGCCGCCCTGGTGCTTGGCGCCGGTGACGTGGAAGGTTTCCCAGCCGAGCGCGCGCTGCTCGCGCAGGATCGAGGCGGTGCGGAATGTGTAGCCGCTGTGCAGCGGGATCGAATGGTCGAGGACGTGAAGGACACGCATGTAAAGCTCCGGAATGCCGTTATGCCGCGGTGGCGATCAGTTGTTGGGCGCCGCCGCCGTGGATGCTGCTTGCGCCGTCGGCGCCGTTCTTGCGCAGGAAGGCTTCGAACATCAGCACCGCCCACAGCGCCGTGCTGTGGTCCTTGGTGCCGGCCAGGTGTTCGTCGACCATGCGCTGCAAATAATTCGGGTTGAAGATGCCGGTGTCGACCAGCATCGGGTTCAATACCGCCGCTTTCATCGCTTCGCGCAGCGGACCGCGCAGCCAGGATGCCAGCGGGATCGAGAAGCCCATCTTCTTGCGGTACAAGATGTCGTCGGACAGGTAGGGCTGGAGCGCCTTCTTGAACACGTGCTTGCCTTCGCCATTGCGCAGCTTGCACGAGGACGGCAGGCCCGAGACCCATTCCACGAACTTGTGGTCGAGCAGCGGCACGCGCACTTCGAGCGCATGCGCCATGCTGGCGCGGTCGACCTTGGTCAGGATGTCGCCCGGCAGGTAGGTCTTCATGTCGACGTACTGGGTGATCGACAGCGGGTCGTCGGTCGGCGCATTCGCCGCATGGCCGCGCATCACCTCGACCGCGCGGTAGCCTTGCAGCTGGCGGCGGAAGCCTTCCGAGAACAGCTGGTCCCGCACGCGGTCGACCAGGATCGACACGCCGTGGAAGTAACCGTCGACCAGGTCGCGCGCCAGCGCTTCGAAGGTGGTCTTGGCGCGGAAGATGCGCGGCGCCCAGTCGGCCTTCGGATAGGCCTTGCCGAGGAAGCCGAACACGGGTTTGCGCAGGGCCAGCGGCAGCATCGAGCGCACCTGCTGTTCGCCCATCGCCATGCGGTAGCGGCGGTAGCCGGCGAAGTTCTCGTCGCCGCCGTCGCCGGACAGGGCCACGGTGACACGCTTGCGCGCCAGTTCGCAGACGCGGTAGGTCGGGATCGCCGAGCTGTCGGCATACGGCTCGTCGTACAGGCCGGCCAGCAGGTCGACCAGGCCGTAGTCGTCCTTGTCGACGGTGTCGCACTGGTGGTTGGTCTTGTACTGCTCGGCCACCTGGCGCGCGTAGGTCGACTCGTCGAAGGCCGGGTCGTTGAAGGCGATCGAACAGGTGTTGACCGGGCCCTTGTTCAGGCCGGCCATCATGGCGACGATGGCGCTGGAGTCGACGCCGCCGGAGAGGAAGGCGCCGAGCGGCACCTCGGCTTCGAGTTGGCTCTCGACCGCTTCGCGCAGGCGCACGATCAGCTCTTCTTCCATCTCCTTTTCGGACATGGCGCCGTGCGGCGTGAAGGGCACGTCCCACCAGCGCTTCGGCTTGATGTTCTGCGCGTTCGCGCCGACCTTCAGGGTCAGCGAGTGGCCGGGTTCGAGCTTGAAGGCGTCCTTGAAGATGGTACGCGGTTCCGGCACGTAGCCGTAGGCGAAGTACTCTTCGACGGCGCGCGGTTCGATTACGCGCGGCAGTTCCGGGAAGGACAGCAGCGACTTCAGTTCCGAGCCGAACACAAACGTCCCATCCGGCAGGAAGGCGTAGTGCAGCGGCTTGATGCCCAGGTGGTCGCGCGCAACGAAGAAGGTCTGCTTGTTGCGGTCCCAGATGGCGAATGCGAACATGCCGCGCAGGTGCTTGACGCAATCCTCGCCCCATTCTTCCCAGGCGTGGACGATGGTCTCGGTGTCGGACCTGGTGGCGAAGGTGTAGCCGAGGGCCGTGAGTTCCTTGGTCAGCTCGCGGAAGTTGTAGATCTCGCCGTTGAACACGGTGACGACGGTCTTGTCCGCGTTGAACAGCGGCTGCTGGCCGGCGGCCAGGTCGATGATCGACAGGCGGCGGTGGCCGAAGCCGACGCCGGGTTCCAGGTAGACGTCGCCCTCGACCGGACCGCGGTGGAACTGGGTCTGGTTCATGCGTTCGAGAGCGGCGCGCTCGAAATTGCGCCCGCCGCGCGGGTCAAAAATGCCAACTATTCCGCACATGGTTGAGTGATCTCGTTGAGGTTGTTCGTGCGCTTGCCGAGGCGGTCGTACAGCGCCGTGTAGGCGCCGACCATCGCGGCAACGCTGTAATGGCGTTCGATGTTCGTGCGGGCTGCCGCACCGTGGGCAGCGACGCGGGATGCGTCAGCGGCGTACAGGCCAAGTGCATTGGCCAAGGCCTGTGGATCGCTGGCCGGGACCAGGGCGCCGTTCACGCCGTCCTGCACCACTTCCGGAATGCCGCCCACTGCCGTGGCGACGACCGGCAGGCCGCAGGCCATGGCTTCGAGCAGGGTCACCGGCGTGCCCTCGGCAATCGAGGACAGGGCGAACAAATCGAAGCTGCGCATCAGTTCCGGGATATCGTTGCGCGCGCCGGGGAACCAGACCAGGTCCGCTACCCCAAGCGACTGCGCTTGTCGTGCCAGCTTGTCGCGCAGCGGGCCGTCGCCGACCACGGCCAGGCGCAGGCGTGCGCGCCCCTCCGGTTTGCTCGCCACCAGCAGGGCAAACGCCTCGATCAGGCTGGCCTGGTCCTTCACGTCCTGCAGGCGGCCGACGGTGCCGATGACGAATACGTCTTCACCGGCCCAGGGCGTGGCGGCTGCCGCCAGGCCGGGCGCGAAGCGCAGCGTATCGACGCCGTTCATGATCAGTTCCGACTTCGCCGCCGGAATCCCGACCACGCCGGTCAGCCAGCGCGCCAGGTCGTGCGACACCGGCACGTAGCGGTGAATGAAGGGCACCAGGGCGCGGCGCAGGAAATTGTGCTTGCGGTTCAGGCCGTGCGGGTCGCCCGCGTCGCGCCCGTGCTCGGCATGTACCCGCACCGGCACGCCAGCCAGCCAGGCCGGCGCCGCGTATTCGGCGCAGGCGAAGTTATAGGTGTGCAGCACGGAAGGACGTAGCCGGCGCAGCAGCTTGAACAGCTTCACATGGATGCCCAGGCCCAGGCCCGGCTGCTTGTCGAGCGCATACAGTTCGACGCCGGGACGCGTGATCTTGTCGGCGAACGCCGTGTAGCCGGTCAGGCAGACCACCGCGTGGCGGTAGCGCTCCGGCGGCATGTGGTTGATGCAGTCGACCAGCAGGGTTTCCAGCCCGCCGAAGTCGAGCCGGTAGATCAGGTGCACGACCAGCGGAATGTCCGCCGGCCGGTTGTTCGTTACCGCCATCTTACCGTCCCCGCGCCGCCTCGAGCGTGGCTTCCAGCGGCGCCAGGTTGGCGCCGAGGAAGCTGCGCAGTGCCGCGCGTGCCGTTTCCGGGTTCTCGCCGACCGGGGTCGCCACCATCAGGGCCGCACCGTCGTCGCCGTGCATCATGAGCTTGGCTTTCGCCTGGCGCAGCTTGCCGATGTAGTCGTTGGCGGTGAAGCTGCCGTCGACCCAGTTCCAGTGCCAGACCAGGTAGTTGCCTTGCGGGCCGCGCACGCGGGTTTCGCGCAGGGCCAGCTGCTGGCCGCCGATGTCTTCGGTGCGGCCGCTGGAAGCGACCTGCTGGAATTCTTCCTTGCGGCTGTCGACGCGGTTCACGGAGCTGATCAGGCGCTTTTCCGGGTTCTGGTTGCGGTAGTAGAGCACGTTCAGTTCGACGGGCACGCCGCCGGCCGTGTACTTGCCCTTCAGGACAGCGTCGGCAGGCTGGTAGGTCGGGCTCCAGGTCGTGCCGCCGACCGGGCTGGAAGCCAGGCGCGAGCCGTCCAGCTGCACAGGCGCCGGGTTGTGGGCCGCCTTGTCGCTGACATAGGCCAGGGCCGGCCACAGGGCGCAGACCGCCACCGCGGCGATCGCCACGCCCAGCACCGGACGCGATGCCGCCGCCACTGCTGCCGTGCTCCCGGCGGTGACCGGAGCGATCGGCGCTTCGTCTTCCCTCCAGTAGCTGCCGATCCAGAACATGATGAACATCACCAGGCCGAAGAACAGCCAGCCGTAGATCAGGTGGTCGACGCCGGTGGCCAGGGCCATGTCGCTGGTGTGGCCGATCATCACGATCATGTAGGCGCGCAAGCCGTTGGCGATGATCGGCACCACGATCGAGAGGCCGATGAAGAGGGCGCGGCGCCAGGTCGAGCGGTAGCTCAGGTAGGCGTACAGGCAGCCCAGGGTGATCGAGGAAATCAGGTAGCGTACGCCGCTGCAGGCTTCGACCACCGACCAGTTCCCGGTCGGCAGTTCGAACATGGTGCCGTTGCGCAGGACCGGGATGCCGGTGGCGCGCACCGCGGCGACGGTGAAGTCGGCGGTGAAGTTGATCAGGGGCTGGACGAACACCTCGCCGAAAGGCACGGCAAACAGCAGGAACAGCAGCGGGAAGGTCAGGGCGCCGGCCAGGCGGCGGCCGAGCAGGGCCAGGGCCATGGCCGGGAACATGGCGACAAAGGCATACTGCATCACCACGCCGACTTCGCCGGCACGCGCCACCAGCCAGCCGGCGCCGCACAGGGCCAGCAGGCCCAGGGCCGGCCAGTAAGGCACGACCGGGATGTGCTGGAAGACTTCGCGCCGGCGCCAGATCAGCCACAGGCTGATCGGGGCGATGGCATAGCCGTGGGCGAAAGTCTCGGAGCTGTTCCAGACCGAGACGATCGAGGCGGCCGTGCTCCAGTACAGCAGCAGTGGCGCCAGCAGGGCGGCAACGATGATGGCCACGGTCGGCACGGCCATGCGGCCACCCGCTGCTCCGGACAATGCCGGGTTATCGTTCATCAGCATTCGAACCTCGTTTCGATGGTGGACAGGTGGGCCGGCCAGCTGTAGCGGCGCTCGACGCTGGCGCGCGCGGCGCGGCCCATGGCAGGGTGGGGCGAACGCAGCAGGCCGACCACGGCGTCGGCATAGTCTTGCGGCGCATCGGCCACCAGCAGTTCGCGGCCCTCGATGGCCTCGATGCCTTCATAGGCCTGGGGCGAAGCGACGACCGGACGCGCCATGGCCATCGCTTCCAGCACCTTGTTCTGGATGCCGCGCGCGATGCGCAGCGGCGCCACCGCGGCCTTGCAGTGGGCGAGGTAGGGCCGCACGTCGGGCACGGTGCCGGTGACGACGATCGCGTCGCCGGCCAGCGCCTGCACTTCGGCCGAAGGACGGGCGCCGACGATGTAGAAGCGCGCCTGCGGCACCGCTTCCAGCACGCGCGGCAGCACCTCGCTCGCGAACCACTTCACAGCGTCCACGTTCGGCCAGTAATCCATGGCGCCGGTGAACACCAGGGCCTGCTCGCCTTCCTCGAAAGGATTGTCGTAGCTGCGGTCCGGGCTGAAGTAATCGGTGTCGACGCCGTTGTTGAAGAAGCCGATCTTGGCGCGGCTTTCCGGCGCCAGGGTACGGAACAGTTCCGCTTCCGGGTCGGACACGAACAGCGAGGCGTCGAACTGGTCGGCCACGCGGCGCTCGTAGTCGAGCAGGCTGCGCGCTTCATGGCGGTAGACCCAGCTCATCGGCCAGGATTTCTTCTCGGCGTACTGGCGCCACTTGTCGGAGTCGACGTCGCAGAAGTCGATCACGCGGCGCGCCGCCGGATACTCCTCGGCGTACTGCGCCATCACCGACGAGAACATCATGATGCGGGCGATGCCGCGCTCGCGCATGGTCTGCGCGATCCAGCTTTTCATGCCGGCGTCGCGGTAGTAGCCCAGCGAGAGCGACTTGCCGGTGGCCAGGGCGACGGCGCTGCGCACCTTGCCGCCCATCGGCTTCAGGCGTGCGAAGTGGCTGGAGGCGCACAAGGCCTCGACCTTCGGCACGTACTGCCAGTCGTCCTCGTCGTCGACAAAGGTGGCCAGGTGCACGCGGTATTTCGACGCCAGGTGCTTCAGCAGGTGATACGAGCGGATCTTGTCGCCCTTGTTCGGCGGGAAGGGGATGCGGTGCACCAGCAGCAGCAGGTCGGGCCTGGCTGCTTCCGCGGCTTTCGCCGCGCGCTTTTCCAGCACGCCCTCGATGATCGAATTCATGGCCGTTCCAGGAAGATGCGGTCCATGCGGTCCCAGGCGAAGTCCTGGGCCAGGGCCGCAATGCGCCTTTCCATGCGCTCGATGTTGATGTAGTGGCGGAAGCGCGCCTTGGCGCCCAGGCCTTCTGGACGCGGCTGGCCCGGATCGACTTCCCACGGGTGGAAGTAGAACAATGCCGGCTCCTTGTCCATCTCGTTGACGCGCTTGACCATCCAGCGCGACAGCGCGTAGGGCAGCAGGCGGAAGTAACCGCCGCCGCCGGCCGGCAGCTTTTTCGCACCCAGTTGCACGGTGGTGATCGGCACTTCCAGCAGGCCGTCGGGGCCGTTCGGGTAGAAGGCGAAGCGCGGCGCGTCCGGCATGCCGTAGTGGTCGTGCCGGATCGGGTAGATGCTCGAGCTGTAGCGGTAGCCGGCTTCGGTCAGCGCGTCCAGCGC